>JAUZEX010000364.1 GCA_030838815.1 Actinomycetota bacterium | reverse complement strand
CAGTCTGACCGGCCCTGGCCGACGACGACGACGAACGCTGCGGCAACGATCAGGGCGAATCCGACCCCGCCAACCAAGAACTTCAGCCCATGAGCCTTCACGTGTTCGTGATTCCAGCAGAAGGGGCGCCCGCCCTGCGGTGTCCACGAAATCTCCGCACGCCCTATCCGGTTCGACGCCAGGGGGCCGGTTCGCTAACGCCGTCAGCCGCTTCGTCGGGGCGGCGCCACGGCATCGATTTCGAGGGACTGCCCTCCTGCGGCGCGCAGGGTCTTTTGCTCCTCATCGTTCAGCTGGTCGGCTTGTACTCGGACGAGGCATCGGCTGGTGTCGAACACGATCCCGAAGGCGATGTCCTTTCGGGTGGTCCAGGTCTGGCCGGCGACGAAATCCCTGATTCGCATGAGTTCGGCCACCTGGGGAGCCGAGCACGTCCCGTCGGGGGTGACGACGACGAGGGGGAACGCGACACCCTTGACGTTCGCGCCGTCCCGTCGAGGCACACCCGGCAGGAGATCCCGGCTACCGAGCATCACGAACCGACCGTCGCCGAGGCCATAACTCCAGCTGAGGGAGAAGTCTGCCGGGACCGGCAGGTCTCGCAACGAGCCATCGGCCAAGACCTCTCTGGCCTCCTGACGGATGATGAGACGCTCCGCTGGCGGCAAGGTGGGAGTAGTGGCTGTTCGCCCCGGGGGATGCGGATCCTTTGGGGGCCCGGCCGTCACGGATTTCCGGACATCCCCGGAAAGCAGGGCGGTAACAGCGACCGCCACCGTCAAGGCCGCCGCCGCTCCCATGGCGAGTCGCAGCCGACGGCGGGGGAGGTGCCCGGCTCGCGACACGGTGCAGTTCATCGTCGAAGATGTCACGCATCGAGAACCTCCCGAAGATGGGCTGCCCCGATTTGATGGTGTCTGTGGCGCGCGTCGGGGTTGCCTGATGCTCATCCGGAATGCATACTACGAATGCATACCCGTTTGATCGAGAGGCGAGAGGGTGGCCATTCGGGAAAGCCTGCTGGCGCTCCTCACGGCTGGGGATATTCACGGCTACCAGTTGAAGACGACGTTCGAGAAGGCGACTGGCGGTGTGTGGCCCCTGAATGTTGGTCAGGTGTACGCCACGCTCGACCGGCTGGCCCGGGACGGGCTGGTCGACGTGACCGAACGCGACGGGCAACGGACGTACGACATCACTGCGGACGGCCTCGAGGAGCTCGGGGCCTGGTGGGACACGGTGCCGGCTGACCAGCCGCCGCCCCGTGACGAGTTGATCCTCAAGGTGCTGTTGTCGCTGACCCAGGGTGCGGATCACGCCCTCGGGGTGATCACCCGGCAGCGGGGGGCGCTCCTCGGTCTGTTGCAGGCCCGCCAGAGCGGCGCGGCACTGAGTCGCCGGAAGCCGCAAAGCCTGGCTGAGACGCTGGTCCGGGACGCCCTGGTCGTACGGGCCGAAGCCGATTTGCGCTGGCTCGACCTGTGCGAGGAACGCCTGGCGGCCGCCTCATCCGCCGAAGTGTCTGAAGTGCCCGATCAGCCGGCTCGCCGGCGAGGAGCCAAACGATGACCTCCCCCATGTTGGAGCTGGTCGACGTCGTGAAGAGCTACGGAGCTGGCCCGGGCGAGGTGCGGGCGCTCACCGGCGTGTCGCTGACGCTCCGCGCCGGGGAGTTCGTGGCCGTGCGGGGCCCGTCCGGCTGCGGCAAGTCCACGCTCCTGCACCTGGCCGGGGGCCTCGAGGACCCGACCGCCGGTCGGGTCCTGGTCGACGGTCGGGACCTGCATTCGATGGACCCGACGGAGCGGGCTGCGCTGCGCCGCACCGAGGTGGGCTACGTCTTTCAGCGCCTCAACCTGGTGCCCAGCCTCACCGCCCTCGAGAACGTGATGCTGCCCCTCGACCTCGACGGGGTCCGGGCTGGCGAGGCTCGGGCCCGGGCCACCGAGGCGCTCAACACCGTCGGCCTCGACCACCGCCTCGACCGTTTCCCCGACGACTTCTCCGGTGGGCAGCAGCAACGGATCGCTATCGCCCGGGCCATCGTCGGGTCCCGCCGGCTGCTGTTGGCCGACGAACCCACCGGGTCGCTCGACACCGGCACGGGGGAAGCCGTCATGGAGCTCCTCGCCGGCCTGCCCACCGCGGTGGGGACCACCGTGGTGCTGGTCACCCACGAGCCGCGCTACGCGGCCCGCGCCGAGCGGATCCTGTCGATGCGCGACGGCCGGATCATCGACGAGACCGTGGCCGACATCACCCTCACCGGCGCGACCCGATGAGCTTCGCGGCCCGCCTGGCGCGGCGCGAGGTGACCCGCCGCCCGTGGCGCAGCGCCCTCGTCGCCCTCCTCGTGGCCGTGCCGGTAGCCACGATGACGGCCGGTGCGGTCTTCGTCCGTACCAGCGCCCTGACCGACGGTCAGCAGTGGCGCTTGAGCAATGGCGGGGCCGACGCGCTCCTCCAGGGCCCGGCGGTCGACCTGCCGGCTGGCAGCCGGACGGTCAGTTTCCGCCAGAACTACGAAACTCCGATCCGGACGGCCGGCGGGCTGCGGGCCCGGGGCGAGATCAGCGACCGGCCGCTCACGGATCCGATGCTGGCCCGGGTGATGCGGGTCGATGCCGGGCGGGTGCCGCAACATGCCGGCGAGGTCTTTCTGACCCACGACATCGCCGGGCTTCTCCAGGTGGGCGTGGGCGACGTCCTCGTCCTGGAACACCCTGCCGCGGTCACGCTGACGGTGGTCGGGGTCGGGGAACGGCGGGTCAACCCGGACGGACGGGCGCTGGTGGTCGCGCCGGGCACCCCCGCCGGCCTCGACGTGGCCACGGACAGATCCCGCTCCGGCACTGACGGAGGCGCTTTGCGCACCACCCTCGCCGACCTCCCCGACACCATGACCCGCACGGAGATCGACGCCTGGTACAAGGCGGCGCAGGCGGCCGGCGGGCAGGTCCAGCTCGATCCGGACCTCAACACCGAACCGCACGCAGCTGGCGGCGACGACGGGTCGACAGCCGTCCGCTGGAGTTGGGTGGTGGCCGCCGTCCTCTTCACGGTGGTCGGCATCGTCATCGCCGCCGCCTTCGCCACCGGGGCCCGCCGCCAGCTCGCCACCCTCGGCCAGCTGGCCGCCAACGGCGCGGAGCCGGCGGTGCTGCGCCGGGTCCTGTTCCTCCAGGGGACCTGGACCGGCATCGTCGGTTCCCTGGCCGGGTTCGTCCTCGGGGCCGCCGTCCTGGCCGGCCTCGCCCCCCACCGCTTCGCCCTCTTCAGCACCGACACCGGGCCCTGGGACGTGCGCCTCTTCGACCTGGTCCCCGTCGGCATCATCGGCGTCGTGGCGGCCACCGTCGCCGCGCTCATCCCGGCCCACACGATCAGCCAGGTACCGGTTCTCTCCGCCCTCGCCGGGCGCCGTCCCCTCGGCCGTGTCCCGCGGTGGCTCACCGTGTCCGGCGTAGTCGGCGCGACCGGCGGCCTCGCCCTCCTCGGCCTCGCGGTCCTCGGCAGCACCGCGGTCGGCAGCACAGCAGGCAGCGCCACCGGTCGTGGCGGCGGCTGGAACGTGTGGACCTTGACCGGCATCATCGGAGGCGTCGGGGTGCTCCTCGGGGCCTGCGCCGTCGCCCCGGGCTACGTCAGCTTCCTCGAGCCGCTGGCCGGTCGGCTCCGAGGCTCATGGCGCCTCGCCGCCCGCAGCCTGGCCCGACAACGCACCCGCACCGGCGCCGTGGTCTCGGCGGTGTGCGCCACCACCGCCCTGGCCGTGACCGCCTCCTCGCTCATGCTGGGCGCCGACGCCAAAACCGCCGCCAAGCCGCCGTACCTGCCCCGCAACATGATCCACGTCCAGACGGTCTTCGGGGCCACGAACCCGGGATCTGTCGGGCCGACGCAGACGGTCGTTCCCCCGGATCCTGAACTGATCGACCGGCTCGTGAAAACCTTCCCCGAAGCGAAAACCTCGCGGTTCACCATGGCCACGCCACCCGACGGAGCGGCCATCAACGCGACCGTCAGCGACTTCGTTCCCACCGGACCCGTCGACCAAGACCCGAATCG
>JAUZEX010000362.1 GCA_030838815.1 Actinomycetota bacterium | reverse complement strand
CGGCCGGCCGGCCCGCATCCTGCCGATCCAGGACGCCGGCCTGCACACCTACCTCCGCAGCCTCGACATCCGCTTCCAGCGCTGAAAGCCGGGCCTGGCGCCGCCGCCCGGATGCCCGTTCAGCGGGACGGGCGGCGGGACTTCGCCAGGGCCGACGGGAACCGGGCCGCGACGCGGACGCCGCCGAGCCAGGCGGTGAGGCGGGCGGCCTCGGCGTCGAGCGCCGCTTGCGCCTCGGCGCCGACGTCCTCGAGCAGGTGGACGGCGACGTCGCCGGAGTCCGTCTGGTGCCAGTCCCCCACCACCCGCCCGTCCCACCAGGCGGTGGCGCCGGCGTTTCCGTTGGAGTCGAACACCTGCAGGCGGTGCGGGCCGAGGTACCACTCCCGTTCGAACCAGCCCATCGTCGTGGGGTCCAGGCTGGGGAGGAGGGCGGCGTAGGGCGGGACCGGGTCGACGGGGTCGAGATCGTCGGGGAGGACGACGCCGGGCCGACCCTCCATGTCGGCCTGCACCGCCCCGACATCGGCCAGCGCCACCCGGACGGCGGCCGCGGTCGACCCCAGCCACCACTTGAGGTCCTCCGCCGTGGCCGGCCCGAAGGCATGCAGCCAGCGGCGGACCAGCTCCGCCCTCGCCTCCCGCTCCTGCGGGACGGGCAGGTCCTCGCCGAGCCAGTCGGCGGTTCGGGCCCACGTCGGACGGGAAACGGCCCAGCTCCCCTGATTGGAGGCCCGCAGGACGCGGCCTCCCGCCGACAGCGTGGTGAGGACCCGGGGGGCGAGGGCCGTGTTGCCGCCGTAGCTCTTGTCGAGGGCGTAAGGGATCGTGACGTCGAGGATCGGATCGGCCCTGCGCAGTTCCGTCGAGGTGGCCTCCCCCATCACCGCCAGCGCGGCCAGCGCCGCCTCCTGCGCCTCCTTCACCCATCGGGCGCCGTCGGCGGCGATGCCGTGCTGCTCGACGTCCTTGGCCAGCCGACGCTCCTCCTGGTCGGCCACCCGCTGGCTGGCGGCGGCCTGCACGACCGGCAGGAGCTCGCGGCGGACGACGAACAGCGTGCGGCGCATGGCGAGGTGCTTCACAAGGCTGCGGTCGCGGTACAGCGCCCGGTCGACCTCGTCGCGCTGGAGGCCCTCGACCCGGGCCCAGGCCGAGAGGTACACGGTGGCCGGATCGGTGGCGTGGAGGCAGACCACCCCGTCGGTGGCGTCGAGTACGCCGGTCGCCCGGTGGGCCGGCGACAGGTGGTGCCGCACCGCCAGCCGGGCCCGGCGCTCGGTGGCGTCGAACATCCGCATCGCCGCCATCCTGGCACGCGGGGCGAAATCGATCGGGCCGTGTCGCGCCGGGGTCACGCGGGTAGCCGGTGCCCACGACACGAGCTGCGATCGGAGGTCAGCGCCATGGGCTCGAGCACCAGGATCACGACCGACCACGACGAGATCCGCCGGTGGGTGGAGGAACACGGGGGCAAGCCGGCAGCAGTGAAGGGGACGGGGTCCGAGGACGATCCCGGGATCCTGCGCATCGACTTTCCCGGAGGGGCCGCGGAGGAAGAACTGGAGCAGATCGACTGGGACGAGTGGTTCCGCAAGTTCGACGACAGCGGCCTGGGGTTCCTCTACCAGCTCGAGAAGGCCGGCGGCGAGGACAGTACGTTCTTCAAACTGGTCAAGCGGTGAGCTTCGTGGAGAACATTGTCGCAGTCACCTTCGATGAGCCGGGCGCTGCCATCCAGGCCCTGAACGAACTGCAGCGCCTCCACGAATCCGAGGCACTCAAGGTGCGGACGGCCGCCGTGTTGGAGCGGCGCGGGGACGGGACGTGGCGAGTCGCCGACAAGACCGAGCATCCGACCTTCGCCGGCACCATCACCGGGGGCCTCGTCGGGGCGATCCTCGGCGCTCTGACCGGTCCGCTGGGCCTCCTGCTGGGCGGCACCGCCGGCCTGCTGGCCGGGGAGTTGATCGATGTCACCGAGGACGAGGCCGAGGAACTCATCCTCGAGGCGATGATCAACCGGACCCCGCCCGGGAGCTCGGCCCTGCTGGCCGAGGTCGACGAGCCCGTTCCCGACACGCTCGACGCCTTCATGGGGAAGCTGGGCGGTCGGATCATGCGCTGGTCCCGGGCCTACGTGGAAGCCGAACTCGAGGCGGCCGCCGAGGCCACCGACGCCGGCCGTCGGGAAAGCAGGCGCATCCTCCACCTCAGGAAGGAGAAGGCAGGAAAGGTCTGAGCTGACCTACGCGTCCGCGTGGTTCGCCGCCGTGGCGCAGGCGGGGGCAGAGTTTCCATTGAGGTTTACCTGTGGAGTCGCCCGAAGTCGCTGACCCGTCATTTCCGGTACATCTCGGCCTCTTAGCTTCCGGCCCGTCTCCGGAACCATGTGCCGAGGAGGATCGTGCGTCGTCGCCGGACGGGCCGGCTCGCTTTCGGCCTGGCTCTCACCATCCTGGCCGCCGCCGCGCCGGCCCTCGCCGCGGGGCGCGACCAGCCCTGCGGCTGGCGCCCGGCGCCGCCCAAGGCCTGGGACCACGTCATCTGGATCTGGATGGAGAACCACACCTATCACCAGGTGATCGACCAGCAGTCGGCACCCTTCACCACGGGGCTGGCCCGGCAGTGCGCGTCCACCAGCCGGTACTCGGCCGTCGGGAAACCCTCGCTCCCGAACTACATCGCCGCCACGTCGGGGGACACCCACGGCATCCACGACGACGACGACCCGGACGCCCACCGGATCAGCGCCGACAACCTCTTCCGGCAGGTGCGGAGGTCCGGTCGGGTCTCACGCACGTACGCCGAGAGCATGCCGGGGCCATGCGCGCTGAACACGGCCGGCCGCTACGCGGTGAAGCACAACCCGGCCGCCTACTACGTGGGCGAGAACGACCGGTCGGCCTGCCGGAAGGACAACCTGCCGCTCGACAACTCGGCCGGCCAACTGCGGTGGGACATCGACCACTGGTCGCTGGCCACGTTCGTGGTCGTCATTCCGAACCTGTGTGACGACACCCATGACTGCGATGTCAGGGCCGGGGACCGCTGGCTCGGGTCGTGGATGCCCCGGCTGTGGACCAGCGACCTCTACCGGGACGGGAAGACGGCCGTGTTCGTCGTCTGGGACGAGCCCACGCCGATGCCGAACATCGTCATGAGCCCCAGCACCCCCGCCGGCCTGCGGGTCGCACAGGCCTTCGACCACTACTCCCTCTTGCGCACCACCGAGGAGATGCTCGGCCTGGCGCACCTCGGCCGGGCGGCCAGCGCCCGGAGCATGCGGGGGCCGTTCCGGCTCTGACGGGCCTCGATCCGGGGCACAATGCTGGGTGTCCGTCCGCCCCCCAGGACAGGAGAACCGCCATGAGCCCGGTCAAACCGATCCCCGATGGCTACCCGCAGATCACTCCCTACCTGATCGTCGACGGCGCCGACCGGGCCATCGACTACTACAAGCAGGTCTTCGGGTTCACCGAGCGGATGCGGATGGACGCCCCCGAGGGCCGCGTCGGCCACTGCGAGCTGGCGATCGGTGATTCGATGATCATGCTGGCCGACGCCTTCCCGGAGATGGGGATCCTGGCCCCGGCCCAGACGGGCGGCTCGCCCGTCACGATCAGCGTGTACGTCGAGGACGTCGACGCCGTCTTCGACAAGGCCGTCCAACTCGGCGCCAAGCCGCTGCGCCCGGTGGAGAACCAGTTCTACGGCGACCGCAACGGCCAGCTCGAGGACCCGTTCGGACATCGCTGGAGCGTCGCTTCCCACGTGGAGGACGTGTCGCCGGATGAGATGGCCGCCCGGGTGCGGGCGCAGCACGGCGAGTAGCGCCCGCTCTCACAGGGGTCGGGTGACAATATTCTCCAGCGTGGCCATGTCGAGGAGACCGTGCTCGACGAGGCCCTCTGGGTCGCGGCGCACACCGGCCGGGCGGCCCGGGGCCCCGAATCCGTCGAGCACCACGGCCGCGTCCCGGAGCTCCTGCGTGGCCGTGTAGTCGTTGGTGACCGCGGCCACCCGCAGGCCGGCCGCCCGGGCGGACCGGACGCCGTTGTCGGAGTCCTCCACCGCCACCGTGGTCTGCGCGTCGGCCCCGGTGACACGGAGGGCAACGACGTAGGCCTCGGGGTGGGGCTTGCGATCGGAGACGTCGTCGCCGGTGACGACCGTGGCGAAACGGGCCCGTCCGAAGTGGCGGTCGAGGAGCGGCTCGACCCACGCCCGGCTCCCGGTGGTGGCGACCGCGACCGTCACGCCCGCCCCGGCCAGCTCGTCGAGGAGGCGCACGGTTCCCTTGCGGGCCGGAACCTCGCCGCCGGCGGCCATGGATATGAACAGCTCCGTCTTCCGGGCGTGGAGCCGAGGCACGAGCCGTTCCCGCTCCGCGCCATCCACGCCCTGCTCGGCCAGATAGCCGTGCAGCCGCCGCTGACCGCCGGTCACGGCCAGCAGCCGCCCGTACGTCTCCTCGTCCCACCGGAACGGGAGGCCGAACTCGGCGAAAGCCGAGTTGAATGCGACCCGATGCCCGTCCCGCTCGCTGTCCACGAGCGTCCCGTCGACATCGAAGATCACCGTCCGGAGCCTCGAACCGCTGACCGCCACGACGCCGAGGTTAGATGGCGAAGAGCTCAGCCCGGCTCTGCTGCAGTTCCTCGCCGAATGAGCCGACGTCAGTGGGGCCTACCGCTCTTCGACGAGCTTGGCCAGTTTGTCGATGGCCATGCTGGTGCCCAGTTCGTTGTCGGCCGGCGACACCCCCGGCGGCAGGTTCTCGTGGACGCCGGTGAGCATGGTGCCGCCGCCGGCATCGACGAGCATGTAGGTGATCGTCATCTCGCCCGTCAACGAGATCCGGAACGTGCCACCCTCCCGGGCGTCGAACGAGTGCACCTGACTCGTCATCGTGTCGGGCACCATCCACTGCTGGACGGCCTCCGCGTCGAGGAGGGCCTGATAGACGCGTGAGCGAGGAGCGCGGATATGACGGGACAGCCGTGTCGTGCCCGCGTTTCCTCCCACGACTACTCGTCCTCCGCCTCGCCCATCTCCCGGAGGGCCCGGGCGAGGGCGGCCCGGAGGTGGCGGGCGGTCGCCGGAGCCAGATGACCGACCAATCCTGCGCCGGGGCTTCCGACCTCCTCCACGGTGAGTTCGACGCGTAGGCCGGCGCATTCCTCGCAGTCATCGAGCAGCGCCACCGTCCACGACAGCTGAGCGCGCTCGGGGTCCTCCGCCGGATGATCGTCCCGGCCGTAGTCCGCCAGCTTCCTCATCGGCCCAGTCCATCACCACCGCTCGGTGGACAACGAGTCGGGCGAAAGGCGACGGGTCCCCCGGGCAGGGGGGACGCCAGGGGGACACGCCGTCGCGCTCAACATACTACCCGCGCGCTTGGCACCTCAAGCAAATAGCTGGAAGACAATGGCGAGCCTTGACGGGCTGTTCATCGGCCGTTAGCTTGCCCCGCGGGCGGCGCCGAATGCAGGGGGGACGGCGCCGCCTTCGCGCTCCGCCAGATCGCCTCGTCGAGCTGGTCGTCCTGGGCGGCGTCGTCGACCGAGAAGTCCATGACGTCCGACTCGGCGGCCATCGGCTAGGCCCAGGAAATGAGTTCGTCGAGCCTCTGCGACGGGACCCGGACGGTGTACGGAGCCAGGTTCGGGCGGTCCGCGAAGCTGGCCGTCATGGGCGGGGCGGCGCCGTCGAACTGGCTGAGGGGCGCCAATCCGAGGATGCGTTCCATCGTGTGCAGCATGGAGACGGTGCTGTAGAACGTCGAGTCGACGCGGCCGGTCTGGGTGTAGGGGCTGATCACCTGGGCCACCGTGCGGTGGGCGTCGACGTGGTCGGGCCCGTCCTGGGCGTCGTCCTCCACGACGAACACGGCGCTGGTGGGCCAGAACCGGGAGTGGGACACCGCCTCGACGAGGCGCCCGAGGGCGAGATCGTTGTCCGCCACCATGGCCCTGGGGGTGGGCGAGCCGGGCTTCGTGCCGGCGGTGTGGTCGTTGGGCAGTCGGACGAATTCGAAGGTCGGAAGGTCGCCGTGGGCTTCGTAGCGGCGGAACTCCCGCAACCACTCGTCGATGCGCGTCTGGTCGGTGATGTCGAGGACGAAGGCGGGATAAGCCGTGTCGGTGTGGGCGGCCAGGCCCGGGGCGGTGGTGGCCACCTGGGTCGGCGTGCCGTGCGTCCAGACGCCGTAGTTGCGGTACCGGATGCCGGCGGCGTCGAGGGCGTCCCAGAGGTACGACCGGTCGGGCCGGCGCCCGGGCGCCGTCGCCGGCTCGCCGCCCTCGAAGTCGTAGGACCGGTTCCGTTGCGAGTAGTTGGCGGGCCAGGTCTTCTGCACGTAGGTGTTGGCGGAGCCCGCCATCGACCAGTTCCACCCATCGGCGGAGACCTCGGCGTCGGCATAGAAGTTGTCGAGCGTGACGAACTGCCGGGCGAGGGCCCGCTGGTTCGGCGCCGACTCCTCTCCGAAGAGGTCGAGGGACGGGTCGCCGTTCCCCGTCCCCAGGCTGCCCATGACCTGGTCGTAGGTACGGTTCTCCTTGATGACGTAGATCACGTGCCGGATCGGGGCGACGGGGTTGCCGCCGACGAGGCGCCGGTCGAACCCGTTGTCGGCCCGGACCTGGGCCGTGTACCGACGGAGCGTGGCGTCGTCGGGCACGGGGATGACGGAGAGGGTTCCCTGCATCATGGACGCCACCGACTGGTCCGGATCGCGGCCGGACT
>JAUZEX010000338.1 GCA_030838815.1 Actinomycetota bacterium | reverse complement strand
TGACGGCTTCGCCGCCCGTTTCTCTGTTCAGGCGAAGGTGTTCCTCGCTCCGCTCGGGCTTCGCCTAGTAATTCACGTGGACGAAGACGTCCTCGTTGCTGGCGCCGCCGCCCGACGGGTCCAGCGTGGTGGCCTTGGAGTCAATGGCCACGAACCGGCCGTCCAGGCTGATCGCCGGGCTGAAGCTGTCCCCGTCGCCCTGGACGCCGTTGGTGGATGTGATCCGGGTGGTGGTGTTGGCCGCCCGGTCCCGCACGAAGACGTCGGCGCAGGGCGGGTTGGCGCAGCTTGACCCGTTGGTGTCACCCGGGACCAGCGACGAGGCGTCGGACCAGAAGGACACGAACCGGCCGTCGGAGCTGATCGTCGAGTCGGCGCCGACATTGGTGGCGCCGTTGGTGCCGGTGGCCTGACCGCCGCCGCTCTGGACGCTGGCCTGGTCGATGGCGCCGGTCTGCAGGTCCTTCACGTAGACGTCGAGGTCGCCGCCGGCGTCGGCCAGGTTGAAGTTCGTCGCCTTGGTGTCGAACGACACCCAGCGGCCGTCGGCGCTGATCGACGGGCTCTCACTCATCTTGTCCGACTGCTGGTTGGTGGCGTTGCTGCTGACGAGCGTCGTCTGGCCGGTGTCGAGGTCCCGCATGAAGATGTCCATGACCTGGTTGCCGTCGCCGGCGACGAGGTTCGAGGCGTCGGACTGGAACAGGATCCGGCGGCCGTTGCCGCTGAGGCTCGGCCGGTCGGAGGCGGCGTTGCCCTGGGTGCCGTCAGTGGCGGTGCTGATCCGGGTCACGCTCCCGGTCGCCACCTCGTAGAGGAAGACGTCGTCGACCTTGTTGGTGTCCCCACCGGTGCAGCTGAGGAGGCCGCAGGCGGGCGGGGCGACCAGGTTGGTGGCGGCCGACTCGAAGCCGACGTACCGGCCGTCGCGGCTCACGACCGGCCGCTTGCTGTCGCCGTCGGCCTGGGCGCCCTGGAAACCCTTGCTGATGAGCGTGGTCGTGCCGGTCTGGCGGTCGACCAGGAAGGCGTCGGTGTGCTTGTTGGTGTCGCCGCCGACGAGGTTGTCGGCGCTCGACCAGAAGGCCACGAACCGGCCGTCGGCCGAGATGGTGGGCCGCTGGCTGCCGCACGGCCCGGTGCCCGAGCAGGCGCCGGTGGAGTCGGCCTCGGGGACGTTGGCCCGGGCGCCGCCCACGCCGGTGCTGATGCGGGTCATCGACCCGACGGTGCGGTCGTAGAGGTAGATGTCACGGATGCCGACGGGGTCGGGCGTGCCACCCATGACCCGCTTGCCGTCGGAGTCGAAGACGACGTACCGGCCATCGGCGCTCATCCAGGGGCGGTAGGCGTTCCCGCCACCGCCGGCCTTGGCGATGATCGAGGTCGTGCCGGGAGCGCCCCAGTTCACGTTGTTGGCCGGCGGAAGGGTCGTGTCGGTGGTGCCGCCGCCGGGGACGGTGGTGTCGGTGCCGCCGCCGGGGAGGGTCCCGCCGCCGGGCGTCGTCCCGCCCGGGACGGTGCCGCCGGCCGTCTTCTGGGGGGCGGCGGCCATGCCGACGATGGCCTGGTTGAGGCGCTTGCTGCCGGTCGAGCCGTAGAAGGCGGCGTCGCCGAAGGAGAAGATGCCGCCGTCGGCCGCCACCAGCCAGTAGCCGGCTCCGGTCGATGTCGGGGCGATGCCGACGATGGGCGACGTGAGCGGCTTGCCGCCCATCGAACCCCGGAAGACGGCGTCGCCGAAGGCCCGCACGGTGCCGTCGGCCGAGGCGAGGTAGTAACCGCGGCCGCTCGGGGTGGCGATCATGGAGATGATCGGGGAGCGGACGGAAGTGCCGGCGGCCGAGCCGTAGAAGGCGGCGTCGCCGTAGTTGAAGATCCCGCCGTCGGAGGCGACGAACCAGTAGCCCCGGCCGGTCGGCGTGGCGGTCATGCCCACGATCGGCTTGGCCAGCTTGATGGCCCCCGTCGAGCCGTAGAAGGCGGCGTCGCCGAAGGAGAAGATGCCGCCGTCGGCGGCCACGAACCAGTAACCCCGCCCGGTCGGCGTGGGGGCCATGCCCACGATCGGGCGGTTGAGCTTCAGCTTCCCGGTCGAGCCGAAGAACCCGGCGTCGCCGAAGGAGAAGATGCCGCCGTCGGCGGCCACGAACCAGTAACCCCGGCCCGTCGGCGTGGGCGTCATGCCCACGATGGGCTGGTTCAGCCTGAGGCTGCCGGTCGAGCCGGCGAAGGTGGCGTCGCCGAAGGAGAAGATGCCGCCGTCTCCGGCCACGAACCAGTAGCCCTTCGTGGGCGCGCCCGTCGCCGCCAGGGCGGCGATCCCGCTGGGGAGGGCGGGGGCCAGGGCGAGGGCTATGGCGGCAAGAACACCAACCAGGCGGGGCCTGCGGCGTACGCGATTCATTCGGTCTGCACCTCGGGGGGAGAGGCGGTCTGGTCCGAGGTCTCTGTTCTTCGCCGAGGTTCCCTTCTCCTCCTGCTCTGCCCAGATGTGCCACGGCGCGGAGCGCGGGCCGGTAGATGTGCCGGAAACGCGACGCCCCGCAGACGCGAACAGAGGCGGCTCCCGCCGCCTCCGTCGAACAGCCCCAGATCTGGTGCGAGCTACTTCGCCGGTGGCGAAGAGCCGTTGGCGGGCACGCCCGTCTCGCAGTTCACGACCCGTTCGGACTCGCAGGTGTCCTTCCCCGGGCCGCCGTTGGTGCGGTCGAAGCCGTCGCCGCCGACCAGG
>JAUZEX010000327.1 GCA_030838815.1 Actinomycetota bacterium | reverse complement strand
CGATGTCCTCGAAGACGAACATGCGCTGGCGGACCTCGTCGGCCAGCTCGGAGTCCTTGTTCTCGAGGCCCTCGAGGATGAGACGCTCGGTGGCCCGGTCGGAGCGGTTGAGGATGTCGACGAGGCTCTGCACCCCGCCCACCGACGACAGTTCGCTCGGCTGGAGCACCGACGACAGCTTCCGCTCCAGCATCTGCTCGACGTGGGCCACGACCTCGGGGCTGGTGCGGTCCATGACGGCCAGCCGCATGGCGACGTCGCGCTGGAGGTCCTCGCTCAGCCCGCTCATCACCATGGCCGCCTGGTCGGGTGTCATGTAGGCCAGCACGAGGGCGACGGTCTGGGGGTGCTCGTCCTGGATGAACGACAGCACCTGGCGGGGGTCGGCCCGGCGGAGAAACTCGAAGGGAAGCTCGATGAGCGAAGCGGTCACCCGGTCGAGGATCTCGGTCGCTTTGTCCCCGCCGAGGCTTTCCGTGAGCAGCGAGCGCGCCCGCTCGAGGCCGCCGGCGGTGACGGTCACCTTGGCGTCGGCCATCTCCTTGAACTCGTCGACGACCTCATCGATGACGGTGCTGGTGACCGTCCGCATGCGGGCGACCTCGCCCATGATCTCGGCCACTTCGGTCTCCCGCATGGAGCGCAGCACTTCGGCCGAGCGCTCCTTGCCCATGTGGAGGATGAACACCGCCGCCTTCTGGGCGCCCGTCAGGGCGCGGTCGCGTCCCATCACGCCCTCCGGTCAGCCAGCCAGCCCCGCAGAATCGAGGCGACCTCGTCGGGCTGGCGGTCGATGAGCTCGGCCAGCTCGTCGTTGACATCGGGCGCCGCAGACAGGGCGGGCCGTTCGTTGTCAGGGCGGGATCTGGAGTGGCCGGCGTCGGCGGCCTCCAACGCACCGGCCTTGGCACCGGCGCCGAGGGCGGTGAGAGCGGCGTGGAGGGCCTCGGCCTGCACCGGTCCGGCCGGAAGCACGCCGGGGACGGGATAGCGGGTGACGCCGGCCTTGCGGGCGCTGCGCCAGGCCAGGAACAGGGCCACCAGCACGATGAGGAGGACGCCGACGGTCCGGACCAGGTTCATCAACTGGGCCTTGCTCCTGGCGGAGGCGGCCGTCTTCTGCTCCTTGGCCGCGGCGTCGGTGGCGCTGTGGTCGAAGGCCATGGCAGCGACGGTGACCACGTCGCCCCGCTTGCCGTCGATCCCGGCCGCGGCGTTGACGAGGTTGGTGACCTCGGCGGGGGCGGCCTTGACCTTGTCATCGAGGAGCACCGCCACGGACAGGCGGGAGACCTTGCCCGGCGCCGCCTTCACCTGCTCGGTCACCTTGCCGACGGCGAAGCTCCGGTCGGCCGAGTTCTTCGAGTAGTTGTTGGCCGTCGAGGCGGCGTTCCCGGTGGCCTGCCCGTTGGTGCCGAGGACGCCGCCGGCGGCGCCGGAGGCGCCGGGCCCGGCGAAGGTCTCCTGGCTCGTCGACTCGGTGACCAACGGGTTGGTCTGGCCGGCGGCCGGCTGGGCGAACGACTCGGTGGTGGTGGAGCGCTGGTCGAAGTCGAGTTCGGCCTTCACCCGCACCACCGCGCCGCCGGCACCGGTGACGGGGGCCAGCATGTCCTCGATGCTGCGGGCCAGCCCGTCCTCGAAGGTACGGGCCTGCGAGGCCTGGGCGTCGCCCGAGGCGTCGAGGCCGCCGTCGCCGGGGGCGGAGAGGACATGGCCGGAGTTGTCGGCCACCGTGACCGCCTCGGGAGTGAGGCCTTCGACGCTGCCCGCCACCAGGTTGACGATGGCCCGGACCTGATCGGTGCCGAACTTCTTCCCCGCCGCCGAGCGCAGCAGGACGGAAGCACTGGGCTTGCGGGAGTCGGAGGAGAAGACGTCGTCGGCGGGGATCACGAGGTGGACGTCGGCCCCCGCGACACCGTTGATGGCGCCGATCGTGCGGGCCAGCTCGCCTTCGAGGGCCCGCTGGTAGTCGACCCGCTGCCGGAACTCGGAGGTGGTGATGCCCTGCTTGTCGAGCAGCGCGTAGCCCTGCGAGCCGCCGGTGGGCAGGTTCTTGGCGCTCATGTCGAGTCGCAGCTGGTAGACCTGCGCCTGGGGCACCATGACGGTGGCGCCACTGTCGGCCAGCTTGTACTGCACGCCCTTGCTCTTGAGCTCGGAGGTGACGGACCCGGCGTCGGTGGCGCTGAGGTTGCCGTAGAGCGGCGTCCAGGTCGGCTGGGCCGCCCACTTGGTGAACATGTAGCCGCCGAGCACGACGGCGGCGATGGCCAGGCCGAGCGTGGTCTTCTGGCCGGAGGTGAAGCCGGACCAGACGGTGGCGGCCCGACGCCGGGCAGTGGTGATGTCGAGCGCGGCCATCCGATCAGACCCCCATGTTCATGATCTGGTTGAACGCCTCGACGGCCTTGTTGCGCACGGCCACGGTCAGCTGGGTGGCGAGCGACGCCTCGGTGGCGGCGATCATGTAGTCGTGGACGTTGGTCAGGTCGCCGGTGGCGGCGCCCACGGCGAGGTGGTCGGCCTTGGCCTGGGCCCCCTGCAGGCCGTCGAGGGCCTTGGTCAAGGCCTGCCCGAAGCCCTGGCTGCCGTTGGCGGCGGCGGTGGTCGCACTGTCGCCGGCGGGGATGGCGCCGGGCCCGCCCGCGCCCGTCCAGCCGATCTGGCCGGTGGACGGGAGGGTCGGCGTCGTGGGCAGCGGCGCGGCGGCGGCGCCGGCGATGGCGGCGGTGGCCATCAGGCGGGGCGGCCGATCGACAGCGCCTGCTGGTAGGCGTCGCGGGCCCGGTCGATGACGGACAGGTTGGCCTCGTAGCCCCGCTGGGCGATCATCAGCTGCGTCATCTGGTCACCCATGTCGATGTCCGGGTAGCGGACCATGCCCTGGGCGTCGGCCAGCGGGTTGGCCGGGTCGTGGACGAGGCGCCCCTGCGCGTCGCCGAAGCTGATGCTGGCCACGGTGGCGCCGGCCGGGCCGCCGGTGACGGCCTCCTGCCCGCTGCCGATCTGCTGGGCCACCACGAACCGGGCCTGGAAGGCCGGTCCGCTGGTCGGCCGGACGGTGTCGAGGTTGGCCATGTTGTCGGACACGGCGTCCATCCAGGTGCGGAACACGCCGAGACCCGAGGAGGCGGTCTGGAAGGTCGGGAACATCATCAGGCACCGCCCCCGATAGCCGTGCGGAGAAGGCCGAACTTCTGGTTCATGGCCTGCACCATCAACTGGTAGCGGAGGTCGGTGTCGGTCATCGAGACGACCTCGTTGTCGAGCGATACGTTGTTGCCGTTCTGGTTCACGGGGTCGGCAGAGCGCGTCGTCGCCACCGAGGTGGCACCGGCGTCGCCGCCGGCGATGGCCGCCCGGAGACTGTCCTCGAACGACACCCGCCCGGCGATGAAACCGGGGGTCTCGATGTTGGCGACGTTGTTGGCGATGACCCGCTGGCGGGCCGCCAGCCCGTTGAGGGCGGCATAGATCGCCGAACCGGTGGAGTCGATCATCGCGACCACGGACACATGAGCCGTTCTCCCGAAAGAGGTGTGGGCGGCCGGTCCGTGGCTGCAGGATCGCACTCCGTGCGTCGTGCCCCACCCGTTCGGAGGACTCAACCGGGAGATGAGACGGAGGTCGTTTCTTTGTCCGAAGGACGGGCTTTCTGCCTAGAGTGCCTGGGGGAGGCTGGTAAAACTCCCGGGTGCGACAGCGCCCGTCCGAGTCGGCCTGCGGCATATCCGTATGCCGCGACGGCCTCTCCGGGGTTCCCCCGGGGTCGAACACCGTGGTACCGCAACGCATCACCGGTGGCGGAGGGCACCACCATGCCCCGCCCCACCGTTACGACGGGCAAGGTCGGCGGGCGCTGTCGCCGTGAATCCACCGCCCGACGTCGCGCTGGCCCTGGCCAGCGCCTTCCTGGCCGGCGAGTGGGAACCGTCCCGTATGACCCGGCGGGGCCGGGACACGATGGGCGGCAAACGGGGCTGGATGGTCCATCTGGCCCACGCCGTCCGCCACGAATACCCCGAGCCGCCCCTCGACCGCCCCCGGGACCTGGCCCGTTTCATCGCCGCCTGCTCCTACTACCGGCGGGCCGAG
>JAUZEX010000317.1 GCA_030838815.1 Actinomycetota bacterium | reverse complement strand
GACTCCGAGTCCCATTAGGCGATGAGCTGGACGGCTGGGACGCTAGAACCGCCGTTATGCCGCGCCGGCGCACCGGCGGCGGGCTCGCCGGACCCGCCCGGGTACGGCACGGATGCGCTATCTCGCTCAACCGGCGTTCGTTTACCGGCCGGGGGGCGGAAAACGAACGCCAGAATGCGGGAACCGCTGGCCTGGACCCAACCGGCGTTCGTTTACCGGCCTGGAGCGGAAAAGGAACGCCGGTTTCGTTGGGGCGCCGGGGCCAGCGCGGGATTGCCGGCGATGAGATCGTCCCGGGCCTTGGTTGTCGCCGCTTATGCCGCGCCGCCTCCGTGTAGTCGGCGGCCCAGCCGCCGAACGTGACCCGGCCCAGTCGAGGGTCGCGCCACTCGCCCCGCTCCATGTCGGTCTCCACCCGAGCGAGAAACCGGCCGGCGTCGCCCTTGGTGGCGAAGGTGTGGGGAGCGGCGAGCTCCTGCCCGGATGGGTCGCGGTACCTCGCCTGCCAGCGCCCGGATCCACCGGGACTCGGGAGGCTGCGATCCATTCCTCGATCTCGTCGGGTTCGAATCGGAGGAGGTGCCCCCACTTCCGGTACGGGATGCGTTTCTCGGTCACCAGGCGCCGGACGTGGCGCACGCCGACGGCCAGTCGTTGGGCAACTTCTTCGATGTCCATCAACGGTGGCCGGGTGTGCCCGTTCCGGTCGCCGTCGACCCCAGTCGTCTTGGGCTTCTGCGTGCCTCCTCTGACAGTCTCTTTGCTGACACCTATGCGCGTGACCCCTATGCGCACGCGACCACCGGAACCCGACATGGTCCGCGAGGCTTTTTTCGAGCCCGTGTGCTTCGGGTGGGTCGCCTGCGTTCCGGGGTCAACGACTGGCCTCCGGGAACCCCACGAGGTCCGGCTCGGTGAGAGTTTCGCGATACGATAATAGGAGTGGAGATCCTCTCGTCGGGGAGGAAGCACGGGGTCTCGGATGAGGACATCCAGCACGCGGTCGATCACGGCTTGGTGGTGGCGGACAGCGAAGAGGACGTCGACAAGGTTCTGTACCTAGGGCCGGACCGGGCCGGGAACCTCCTGGAGGTTGTAGCCGCCCTTCGGGCGGAGGAGACGGAGGTTGTGATCCATGCCATGCCGATGCGGGCGATGTACGAGTCCCTGCTCCGGGATCTAGGAGAGGCCGATGGCTGAGAAGGGGAAGTCCCGTGGGCGCTCGAAGAGTGGGGTGGAGCTGACCGAGGACGTGCTGGCACGCATGGCCGCGGAGGCGGAGGCGGGCCTGGACGTCACCAAGCTCCGACGCCGTGGCCGGCCGAGAATGGGTTCCGCGCCGGCCGAGCCGTTCCCGGTCCGCCTTGACCCCGAGTTGCGCCAAGCCGTCGACGAGCGGGCGGCGGCGGACAACACCACCCCGTCCGACGTCATCCGGGAAGCGCTCCGGCGGTACCTTCAGGCCAGCTGAGCTGACCCTGGCGTGCCCCCCCGCGTGCCCCTTCCAGCGGAAAAATGCGGTGAATCGGGGGTCATGGCGGTCATTGGCGGATCACGCGAAAAGCGGTTCTGACCTGCACTGATGGTCAGAACCGCTGGTGGAGGTGAGCGGATTTGAACCGCCGACTTCTACGTTGCGAACGTAGCGCTCTGCCAGCTGAGCTACACCCCCGTTGGCGGGCTCAAGCGTAGCCGGAAGCGGGGGGTCAGCTGCCGGTCTGCCCGGGGTCGGGGGTGTCCCCCGGAGGCACAGTGCGGCTGGCTTCGATCCCGGCCAGGAGGCGGGTCTGGAGAAGGCTCGTGGTGAGGTCGCCCCGGGTTCGTTCCAGGACGGCCCGCAGGGCGTCGGTCGTGCGGCGGAGGCCGCCGGTCATGGCGTCGGGGAAGTCCACCGTGATGAGGAGGGAGTACACCTCGTCCATGTACCCGAGCAGCTCCTCGCCCCGCTCGGGGCGGCCCCGACGCAACAGGTCCAGCAGGTAGCGGCGCAGCTCGCTGGCCGCCTCGGCCATGCCGTTGAGGTAGGCCTGGACCTCGACGCCGAGGTCGGCGGCGGCGGGCAGGGGGTCGCCCCGCACGAAGGCCAGCGTCATCCGGGCTTCGGCGTACTCCTTGGAGGCGTCGTGGACGAACCCGGCGTGGCGGATGTCGGGGTGCTGCTCGACGGCCGCCAGGGCCTCGCCCAGGTGGGCCGCGGCCTGGGCCGACAGCTCCTCGGCGTTGTCGTACTCCTCCCGGTGGACGGCCCGGATCGAGGCAGCGCAGGCCTGGATGGTCCTCCGGCAGGCGGCCAGCGTTGTCTCGCGGGCCTTGTGCTTGCTCTCCAGCACCCCCCGGGCCCAGTCGCCGGCAGCATGGATCTCGTCAGACTTCGAAGACGGAGACAGTGTCACCGGGCTCAGCGTACGGCAGCGTCAGCGAGCGGTGCCGCCGGCGCGGCGGGCCTCGGCCCGGCCGTCGGCGGAGCGGCCGGCGACGGCCGGCACACCGGCCGCCGGGGCGGACGCCGCCACGGGGGCGGCCACCGGGAAGTAGCGGACCTTGGCCCGGCGCTCCAGAGCGAGGCGCTTCAGGCGCCGCAGGCCGACCAGATAGGCGGCGAAGACGGCCACCACCAGGCCGTGGAGCCCGAAGGCCCACGGCCGCTCCAGGGCGAAGGCCGTCCCCAGCGACACGACCGTCGCCCCCATGAGGACCATCAGCACCTGCTGGCGCCGGCGGAGGACGTCGACCCGGGTGCGGGACCGCTCCTCCCGGCGCGCCCGGGCGGAGGCTGCCACGGCGTCGAGGTCACCGGTGTCGTACTCGACCTCGTGGGCCTCGGCCACCGGCAGGTGGACCACGTTCGGTGTCGCCAGCACGGCCACGTGGGCCCGGGCCGCCTCGAAGGGACGGGCGGCGTCCATCGGCCGGCGGGCCAGCGGCGTGTCAGGGGCCGGAGCGAGAACCGACAGCTTGCGCCGGAAGGCGTCCACCTGGCGGGCCCGGCGGGTCTCGGCGTGCGACTGCCACGCCGGTGGGACGAGCACGATGCTCCACAGCACGACGAGCACGATGAGAACCATGAATTG
Source organism: Actinomycetota bacterium (assembly GCA_030838815.1). Taxonomy (GTDB): domain Bacteria; phylum Actinomycetota; class Acidimicrobiia; order IMCC26256; family BP-133; genus BP-133. The sequence goes on along the minus strand of JAUZEX010000317.1, from coordinate 2,966 downwards.
CACCCTCCAGCAGCACTTTTACGGCCCCACGGGGAACGTAACACCGCGGCGTGGAGCGCTGGTGGATGCGTTATCAGTGTTGCCGAAGTGGCCAGAGTGGCGACTCAGTGCGAACTGGCGTTCGTTTCCCGGGCTACAGCGGAAAAGGAACGCCGGTTGGCGGGGCGGGCGAGTGGCCCGGCTGGCCGCCTAGAGGTCGAATGTGACCTCTTCGTCGGAGCTCTTGCGCCGCCAGACACCCGACCGGCCGCCCGTCTTCTCCCACAGTTGGATCTCGCCGATCGTCATGCCCCGGTCGACCGACTTGCACATGTCGTAGATCGTCAGCGCCGCGATCGAACAGGCGGTGAGCGCCTCCATCTCGACGCCGGTGCGGTCGACGGTCTCGACCTGGCACTCCACCTCCACGAAGCTGTCCTCGATGGTGAAGTTGACGTAGACGCTACCCACCAGCAGCGGATGGCACAGCGGAAGAAGGTTCGGCGTCTGCTTGGCCGCCTGGATGCCGGCCACCCGGGCCACGGCCAGCACGTCGCCCTTGGTGATCGCCCCGGAGGCGATCATGGAGGCCGTCTCCGTCTTCATCAGCACCCGGCAGCGGGCCACGGCCCGGCGGTGGGTCGCCTCTTTGGGCGTGACGTCCACCATGCGGGCACGTCCGAGCGGGTCGAGGTGGGTGAACTCGAAGGGCGGCATGGTGTCCAAGTGTACGGCCTGACCGGCCCCGTCGCCGGGGTCGAACGGCTGTTTTGCCCCCCGCCGACCGGCCTGCCGAGAAGCACGACAGTTGGCTGCCGGAATTTCCGAGACCGTCGTCGGTTACAATAGGTACAGAGAGACGACCGGGTTACGGGGGGCCGGTCCGTCCTCTTCCTCGAGATTTCCCCGGGCGCCGATGACCGCTCTTTCACCGTTCCAGCTCGGCGACACCTTCGGCCGGCCACTGCGCGACATCCGCATCTCGGTGACCGACCGTTGCAATTTCCGCTGCCCGTATTGCATGCCGGCCGAGCTCTACGGCGAGGAATACAGCTTCCTCCCCCGGTCGCAGATCCTCTCCTTCGAGGAGATCGAGCGGCTCTCGAGGATCTTCGTCGACCTCGGCGTGGCCAAGATCCGCCTCACCGGCGGGGAGCCGCTCGTCCGGGCGCACCTGACCGAGCTGGTCGAGCGGATCGCCGCCATCGACCCCGGCGTCGACCTCACGCTCACCACCAACGGCGCGCTTCTGGCCCCGGTGGCCGAGGACCTGGTCAAGGCCGGTCTCCGCCGGGTGACGGTCAGCCTCGACAGCCTCGACCCGGCCGTCTTCACGCAGATGTGCGGGCGGGACAACGTCCACCCCGACGTCGTGCTGGACGCCATCGACGCCGCGGCCGCCGCCGGTCTCACCCCGGTCAAGATCAACTGCGTCGTCCAGCGGGGCGTCAACGACCACACGATCGTCGACCTCGCCCGCCACTTCCGGGGGACGGGTCACATCGTCCGCTTCATCGAGTTCATGGACGTCGGGACCCTCAACGGCTGGGACCTGAGCCAGGTCGTCACGGCGTCCGAGATCGTGGATCTGATCAGCGCCGAGGTCCCCCTCGAGCCCATCGGCGCCAACTACGTCGGCGAGGTCGCCAAGCGGTGGCGCTACGCCGACGGGTCCGGCGAGATCGGGATCATCTCCTCGGTCAGCCAACCCTTCTGCGGCGACTGCTCCCGGGCCCGGCTGTCCACCGAGGGCCAGCTGATCACCTGCCTGTTCGCCGCCGGCGGACTCGACCTCCGGGGCCCGATGCGCGACGGCGCCTCCGACGAGGAGCTCAAGGCCCTGGTCGTCGGATGCTGGACCAACCGCACGGACCGCTACTCGGAGCAGCGCTCCGAGCTCACGATCCGCCCCCGCAAGCGGGTCCAGATGTTCCAGGTCGGCGGGTAGGGCCTCCGGCCCGGGAGAGGCTGCACTTCGGTTTCGGGGGGTCCTGGGGGGCGAAGCCCTCCGAGTGCTAGTGGTCGGCGGGTAGATCGAGGCGCATCACGTCGACGGACTCGCCGGCGGAGACGCCTTCGCCGTCGGGGAGCAGCGCCAGCCCGTCCGACAGGGCCATGGCCGACAGCACGTTTGAGGCTTGCACGCCGGCGGCGGCGGCCAGCAGCCGTCCCGACTCCTGGCGCAACGTGACCCGGTCGAGATGGAGCTTGCCGTCGACGCGGCGGCGCATGTCGTGCTCGGCCACGGCCGGGGTGACCGGCCGGAAGCGTCGGGCGTGCCCGGCCATCTGCAGCAGCGCCGGGCGGGCGAACAGCTCGAAGCTCACGTGGGAGGAGACCGGGTTGCCGGGCAGGCCGAAGATCGGAACGCCGGCGATCATCCCGAAGGCCAGCGGCTTGGCCGGCCGGATGGCGATCTGCCACCAGTCCATCTCGGCGATCCGGCTGAGGACCTTCTTCACGATGTCGTAGTCGCCCATCGACACCCCGCCGCTGGTCACCATGGCGTCGCAGCTGGCGGCGGCCTTCTCCAGCCGCTCGGTGATGACGGCCTCGTCGTCGACCCCGATGCCGAAGTCAATCGGCTCGCAGCCCGCCTGGGCCACCAGGGCCATGAGCATCGGCCGGTTGGAGTCGCGGATCTGGCCGATGGCCAGCGGCTCGCCGGGCGGGACGAGCTCGTCCCCGGTCGACATGACGGCCACCCGGGGCCGGCGCACCACCGTCACCGTGGGGTGCCCGAGGCTGGCCACGACTCCGAGATGGGCGGGGCCGAGGACGCTGCCGGCGGGGATGGCGGGGTCGCCCACGGCCAGGTCGCCCCCGGCGGCCCGGACGTGGTCGCCCGGCCGCGCCGCCCGGCCGATGGCCACGAACTCGCCGTCGCCGCTGTCGGCGACCGACGTGTCCTCCACCATCACGATGGCGTCGGCGCCGTCGGGCACCGGGGCGCCGGTCATGATCCGGATCGCCTCGCCCGGGCCGAC
>JAUZEX010000311.1 GCA_030838815.1 Actinomycetota bacterium | reverse complement strand
GATGCTCAAGTGCATCGCCGTCGACGTCGACGGCGAGGTGGGTCTCGCCCTCGTCCCGGGCGACCGGGAGGTCAACCCGTTCGCTCTCAACCGGGCGCTGGCCGGCCGGAAGGTGCGGTTGTGGGAGGACGCCGACTTCGACGCCCACCCCGACGTCCCCAAGGGCTACATCGGGCCCCACTTCCCCGGGGCGACGGTCCGCGTCGCCGACCCGGTCGTCGCGGTGGCGACGGCCAACGGTTGGGTCACCGGTGCGAACCGGGTCGACCACCACGTCCGCCACGCCGCACTGGGCCGCGACTTCGAGGTCGACACGTTCGCCCATCTCGTGACCGTGGTGACCGGCGATCCCTGCCCCCGCTGCGGCGCACCCCTGTCGGTCGACCGCGGCATCGAGGTCGGCCACACCTTCCAACTCGGCACGAAGTACTCCGTGGCGCTGGGCGCCGAGTACACCGACGAGAAGGGCGAGCAGCATCCGATGGTGATGGGCTGCTACGGGATCGGCGTGTCGCGGGTCGTGGCCGCGGTGGTGGAGGAGCACCACGACGACGCCGGCCTCACCTGGCCGGCGGCGCTGGCGCCCTACGACGTCCATCTCCTGAGCCTGCCGGGAAAGGGCGAGGCCGCCCCGGAGGTCCGGGCCGCCGCCGACCGGCTCTACGACGAACTCCGGGCCGCGGGGGTCGAGGTGCTCTACGACGACCGCGACCAGAGTCCGGGCGTCAAGTTCACCGACGCCGACCTGCTCGGCATGCCGACCCAGCTCGTTCTGGGGGCGAAGGGGCTCGCGCGGGGCGTCGTCGAACGGAAGGACCGTGACAGCGGAGAGCGCGACGAGGTGGCCCTCGATGCCGTGGTGGGAGTAATCTCGGGGAGCTGACCGGGTACCGGTTGGAACCGGCCGGAAGCGGGCGCGTCCGCGCCCTGCTGGACTATATTGGTGGGTCACTCAGCCGAGCGGGAGCAGGACGTGGGCGTGAGCCCACGTTTTTTCTTGAGAGGACGAAGGAGGTGCGCCGGTTGCCTGATCAGACTGCGATATGGGCTGCCGCCGAGCCGGTCCTGTCGTCACTCGGGCTCGAGCTTGTCGACGTCGAGGTGGTCGGCTCGGGCCGCGCCCGCACGCTGCGCCTCAACGTCGACCGCGACGGCGGCATCGACCTCGACACGCTGGCCGAGGCCAACCGGCCGGTGTCCGACGCCCTCGACGCCGTCGACGCGCTGCCCGGCTCCTACACCCTGGAGCTGTCAAGTCCCGGCCTCGAGCGCCCGCTGCGGCGCCCGGCCGAGTTCCGCCGCTTCGTCGGCACGACCGTCTCCGTCAAGACACACGACACCGTCTCCGGCGCTCGTCGCCACCGCGGCCTCCTCGTCGACGCCGACGACGGGGGCATCGCCCTCGAGGTCGAAGGCGAGCACCGGCGCTTCCCCTACGAGGGGATCGCCTCGGCGCGCACCGTGTTCGAGTGGGGGCCGGCCCCGAAGCCCGTCGGCCCCCCCAAGCGGAGCGCCGACCGGAGCAGGGCCGAGAGGCCCGCCAAAGAGAGGTCGGTATGAACTTCGAGTTGATGGAGGCCCTCCGCGTCATCGAGCGGGAGAAGGGGATCAGCTTCGAGATCCTGCTCGGGGCCATCGCCGACTCGCTCGTCACCGCCTACAAGCGCATGCCCAACGCTGCCGAGGAGGCGCTGGTCGAGATCGACGCCGAGAGCGGCGAGATCCGGGTCGTGGCCCAGGATCTCGACGAGGAGGGCAACGTCGTCCGGGAATGGGACGACACCCCGGGCGACTTCGGTCGCATCGCGGCCCAGACGGCCAAGCAGGTCATCCTCCAGCGGATCCGCGAAGCGGAACGGGAGATGAAGTACGAGGAGTACGCCGGCCGCGAGGGCGACATCGTCACCGGGATCATCCAGCAGTCCGACCACCGCTACACGCTGCTCGACCTCGGGAAGGTCGAAGCGCTGCTGCCCCAAGCGGAGCAGGTGCCGTACGAGCGCTACGAGCACGGCGCCCGGTTGAAGGCCTACATCGTCGAGGTGCGCCGTACCTCGAAGGGGCCCCAGATCGTGGTGTCGCGCACCCACCCCGGCCTCATCCTCCGGCTTTTCCAGCTCGAGGTGCCCGAGATCGTGGAGGGAGTCGTCGAGATCAAGGCCATCGCCCGGGAGCCGGGCCACCGGACCAAGATCGCCGTGGCGGCCAACGACTCCAACGTCGACCCGGTCGGCGCGTGCGTCGGCGCCCGCGGCTCGCGGGTGCGGATGGTCGTCAACGAGCTGCGGGGCGAGAAGGTCGACATCGTCCCCTACTCGGCCGACCCGGCCGAGTTCGTGATGAAGGCGCTGTCGCCGGCCAAGGTGAAGGAAGTCCGCATCGTCCCCGAGACGGGGACGGCCGAGGTCGTCGTGCCCGACTACCAGCTGTCGGTGGCCATCGGCAAGGAGGGCCAGAACGCCCGCCTCGCCGCCCGGCTCACCGGCTGGCGGGTCGACATCAAGAGCGAGTCGCAGCTCTTCGAAGAGGAGCAGAACCCGGTCGAGGAAGAGTGGGCCGCCGGGGAGTGGATCACCGACGAGGCCGGTCAGATGGTCTGGCAGCCGGCCGAAGGCGG
>JAUZEX010000356.1 GCA_030838815.1 Actinomycetota bacterium | reverse complement strand
GCTGCCTTCACCGCCACCACCGCCGTACCCGCCACCACCGCCATCGCCGCCGCCACCACCGTGGCCACCGCCTTCACCGCCACCACCGCCGTACCCGCCACCACCGCCATGGCCCTCGCCGCCACCGCCGCCGAAGCCGCCACCACCGCCGTCGTCGCATCCGTCTCCGCCGCCGAAGCCGCTGCCACCGCCCTCACCGCCGCCACCGCCGTGGCCACCGCCGAAGCCGCCGCCACCGCCCTCACCGCCACCACCGCCGTAACCGCCACCGCCACCTTCGCCGCCGCCACCACCGTGGCCACCGCCGAAGCCGCCGCCACCACCGCCACCGTCGCCGCCACCACCGCCGAAGCCGCCGCCGCTTCCGGCGCCATGCCCGGCACCCCCGCCGAAGCCTCCGGCACCCGAGTTCACGAGGTTGCTGTCGCTGATGTCGACGATGTTCTGGTCGTGGCCCGCGCCGATGACAGATCCGCCGGTGTGGTCGGCGACGGCACCGACGTTGCCCCCTGCGCTGACCGCCGGTCCGGACGAAGTGACCGCCGAGTCGACGATGCGGGAACCGGAGATGGCCGTACCGCCCCCGACCGACGTCCCGCTCGAATCGGATACGGCCGTCCCACCGCCGATCGACACGCCGCGGGCGTCGTCGCCGGCCTGGAACGCGCCGGGGCTGCCGATCTGGTCCCCCAGGACCCGGTTGTTGTCACCGATGATGGAGCGGTCACCGGCGGCGATCGTCTGGTCGAAGCTGCCGCCGCGGTTGTCGAGCATGCCGATCCGGGCGTCGGTGATGGTGTCGTGGCTGTAGTCGCCGTAGTCGTAGTGCTCGTTGTGCTCGGTCACGTAGTTGTAGACAGCCGGTTCCGGCATCAGCGTGGAGGCGTGCTGGAACATGGCCTCGAACCGCTCCTGGGGGGCGGCACTCATGTCCCGCAGTGGCATCGGGGCCGGAGGGGGAACCTGGACCGGGCCCGACATCGTGGCGTACGTCTGGGGCCCCTGCGGCCCCGCCGTGCCGGTGTAGGCGGCGGCCCGCCCCGCCAACGGGCCCGGAAGCCCCCGCCCGGCCTGCGCGATCGTGTCGGCCAGGTCCTGCTCGCTGTAGCCGAGCAGATTCCGCTGCTCCAGGAAAGCGTGGGGGTCGCTGTTCACGGCCGCCCGGGCGCTCTCGTCGCCCCAGATGAACCTCAGAATCTCGTCCAGCCCCGGGATCACGGCCATTTCGGTCTCCTCGGATCATGGCGCTTCACCTTGGATGCGCCGTTGGGCGACCGTATGACCTGACCCTCCCCGTCCACATCGGGGACAACCCCCGCGCCGCGACGACGCCATAGGGGATCCGGGGTGATTCCCCTACTTCCGGGTTCCGCTCAAACCGACCGGGGCGGACCGCCCGCTGGCGGTGTCAGCCCCCGGCGACGGCGGGGATGATGCTGACGGCCTGGCCGTCGGCCACCGGGGTCGACAGCCCGTCGAGGAAGCGGATGTCTTCGTCGGCCACGAAGACGTTGACGAACCGGCGCAGCGCCCCGGCGTCGTCGAAGAGCCGTTCGGCCATACCCGGATGGGCGGCCTCGAGGCTCTTGAGGATCTCCTCGACGGTGGAGCCGTCGACCGAGACCTCGCTGGCGCCGCCCGTGAGGGTGCGCAGGGCGGTGGGGATCCGGACGGTCGTGCTCATCTCTCCGGTCACTCCTCGTCGATGTTGAAGGCGCTGGTGAAGGCGTCGATGGTCGGGTCGATCGTGGCCGTCGGGCCCACCGTGCCGGTGAGCGCCTCCAGCGTCTTCAGGCCGTGGCCGGTGATGTAGGCCACCACGCACTCGTCGGGGCGGATGACGCCCTCCTCGCTGAGCTTCTTCAGGGTGGCAATCGTGACCCCGCCGGCGGTCTCGGTGAAGATGCCCTCCGTCCGGGCCAGGAGCTTCATCCCGTCGATGATCTCGTCGTCGGTCACCGCCGCCATCCCCCCGCCGCTCTGGCGGACGACGTCGAGGGCGAAGTACCCGTCCGCCGGGTTGCCGATGGCCAGCGACTTGGCGATCGTCGACGGCTTCACCGGCCTGATGGTGTCGGAGCCCGACAGGAAGGCGGCGGCGATGGGCGAGCACCCGAGGGCCTGGGCCCCCGATACCCGGACGTCGGGCTCCTCGTCGATGAGGCCGACCTTGGCCAGTTCTTCGAACCCCTTGCTGATCTTGGTCAGCTGCGACCCGCTGGCCATCGGGACCACGACGTGGTCGGGGAAGCGCCAGCCGAGCTGCTCGGCCGTCTCGAAGGCCAGGGTCTTCGATCCCTCGGCGTAGTAGGGCCGCAGGTTCACGTTGACGAAGGCCCAGGGGTAGGTGCCGGCCAACTCGGCACAGAGCCGGTTGACGTCGTCGTAGTTGCCGTCGACGGCCACGACGTTGCCACCGTAGATGGCCGTGGCGATGACCTTGCCCGACTCCAGGTTGGACGGGATGAACACGTAGCTCTTCATCCCCGCCCGGGTGGCGTGGGCCGCCACCGAGTTGGCCAGGTTGCCGGTGGAGGCGCAGGCGGCGGTCTTGAACCCGAACTCGAGGGCCTTCGACAGCCCCACCGCCACCACCCGGTCCTTGAACGAGTTGGTGGGGTTGAGGGTGTCGTTCTTGATCCACAGCTCGCCGAGGCCGAGGGCGCCGGCGAGGCGCTCGGCCCGCACCAGGGGCGTGAACCCGGCGCCGAGGTCGACCGCGCTGCCCCGGTCGGCGGGCAGTAGGTCGGCGTAGCGCCAGATGCTCGACGGGCCCCGGGCGATCTTCTCCCGGGTCACGCTGCCGGCAATGGCGTCGTAGTCGTAGGAGGCCTCGAGCGGCCCGAAGCACCACTCGCACACGTGGAGGGGCGCCACCTCGTAGGCGCGCCCGCATTCCCGACAGGTCAGCTGCTTGATGAACGTCACGGTTCTCCCTTGTCTTGCTCTCTCGACGCGCTCTCGAGCGCCTCGAGCGGGAGTTCCGCTCTTCGGCTGCTCATCGGTCAGGCATTGGCACCTGGCGCTTCGCCCGGGTGGGCTGGCACTGGTTGCCGCGGCGTCAAAGGGCCTGTCCCTCGGCCGCTCTGGATGAGCGCGTGCTTGCTTGCGGCATCAAGCGTGCCAGGTTCCGCCGCCGACCGTCAAAGCGCCCCAGGGCGGCTTCAGGTGCCAGACTCCGCCCCGTGCACGCCGCCGGCCCTGTCTTCTCCCACCACGACTTCGAGGCCCGCCGTCTGGCGGCCCGGAAAGAGGAGGCGGGACTCACCGCCTCGCTCTGTATCCCGGCCCGCGACGAGGCCGCCACCATCGGCCGGATCGTGGAGATCGCCCGCCGGCGACTGGTGGAGGCGGTCCCGCTCCTCGACGAGATCCTGGTCCTCGACGACCACTCGGTGGACGGGACCGGGGCGGTGGCGACCGCCGCCGGGGCCCGGGTCGTCCGCAGCGGCGACGTCCTCCCCGGCGCAGGGCCCGGCTCCGGGAAGGGCGACGCCATCTGGAAGTCGCTGTCGGCGTCGACCGGCGACCTCGTGGCCTGGGTCGACGGCGACATCACCGACTTCGGCCCCCGGTTCGTGACCGGGCTCCTCGGGCCGCTGCTGACGTACCCGTCCGTCCAGTTCGTGAAGGGCTTCTACCGTCGCCCCGGCGGTGGCCCCGCCGGTGGCGGCGGACGGGTCACCGAGCTCGTCGCCCGGCCCTTGATCGCCCGGCTGTTCCCCCATCTGGCCGGTGTGGTGCAGCCGCTGGCCGGGGAGTACGCCGGTCGCCGTGAGGTGCTGGAGGCGCTCCCCGTCGTGTGCGGCTGGGGCGTGGACCTCGCCCTGGTGGTGGACGTCGTGGCGCGGCACGGCCTGCCGGCCCTGGGCCAGGTCGACCTGGGGACCCGGCGCCACCGCCACCGGCCCCTCGACCAGCTCTCGCCCCAGGCCATGGCCATCCTCACCACCGCCCTGCGCCGGGCGGGCCTTCCCGAGCGGGATGCCGCCCACCTCGTCCTCTTCGACGGCGACCACCAGGGCCACGAGGTCATGGTCGAAGTCGGGGAGCGGCCGCCGCTGGCTGCCTTCCCGCAGGGAGACGAGCTCACCGCGTAATGGCTGTCCGGGTCCTCTACACCGATGTCGACGGGACCCTGGTCGGCCCCCTCGGGAACCTGCTGTGGGACAGCCACCGCACCCCCACCCTGGCCGCCGCCGACGCCCTGGTGCGGGCCGCCCGGGAGGGACTGGAGGTCGTGGCCCTCACCGGTCGGGCCCGGGCCGGGATGTTCGAGTTCGCCCGGGTGCTCGGGCTGGAGAGCTGGATCTGCGAGCTGGGTGGCATCCGGGTCTACGACCGGGGGGCGACGGTCGTCCACGAGCACGGCGCCTTCCCCGGCACCGGCGTCCCCACGGCCGAGCTCCACCGGGCGGTCGAGGTCCTCCTCGGGGCCTACCCGGGGCAACTGGAGGAGCACAGCCCCTGGAACGCCAGCCGGGAGTCGTCGTTCCTGCTCCGGGGCGACGTCGACCGGGAGGACGCCGAGGCCCGGCTGGCCGCGGCCGGATTCGGGTGGGCCACCCTGTGCGACAACGGCGTCATCCCCCACCGCTACGAGACCCTGACGGCGGTGGAGCTGACCCGCGCCTACCACCTCCTGCCCCGGGGCGTGTCGAAGGTGGGCGGCGTGGCCTCCGACCGGGCCCAGCGGGGACTCGAGCGGGAGGAGTGCGCCATGGTCGGCGACGCCGCCGCCGACCTCGAGGTCTCGAGCGAGGTGGGCCGCTGCTTCCTCGTCCGCAACGGCCTCGACAAGGACCCGTCGCTGCAATGGGTGCTGGAGGCGGGCTCGGGCGTGGAGGTGACGAAGTCCGGTCATGGCGAGGGCTTCGCCGAGGTCGTCCACCGCCTGCTCGACGAACGCTGAGCCGCCAACGTTCGAACCTGCGTTCATGAGTCGCGCCATGCGCGACGGACGAGCGCAGGTTCGCGGCTGAGGACGGCCCGATCGGTCCAAACCCGCCCTCAAGGTCCACCGGGTTAGGGTCGATGCAATGGTCGTGCCTTCGGTGAGCGCGGAGCGGACCCTCACGAGCCTCTACGAGGCGATCCACCGGCGCCGTGACGTGCGGGGCCAGTTCACCGGCGCCCCGATCGATCCCGAGGCGCTGGAGCGGGTGCTGGCCGCCGCCCATGCCGCCCCCAGCGTCGGGCTCACCCAGCCGTGGGACTTCGTGCTGGTCTCCGACGTCGCCACCAAGCGGGCCTTCGTCGACCACGTCTGCACCGAACGGGACATCTTCGCCGCCTCGCTCCCCCCCGAACGGGCGTCGGTCTTCGCCGGCATCAAGATCGACGGGGTCATGGAGTCGACCCTGTCCGTCGTCGTCACCTACGACGCCGGCCGGGGCGCCCCCGCCGTCCTCGGCCGCCACGCCATCGCCGACGCCGGCCTGTACTCCGTCTGCCTGGCCATCCAGAACCTGTGGCTGGCGGCCACCGCCGAGGGCCTCGGCGTGGGCTGGGTGTCGTTCTACCGGGAGGGCTTCCTGTCCGAGCTGCTCGGGATCCCGGACGGGATCCGGCCCGTGGCCTGGCTCTGCGTCGGGCCCGTCAGCCACCTCGAGGAGACGCCCGACCTCGAGCGCCACGGCTGGCGTCAGCGCCGCCCCCTGTCAGAGGCGATCCACTACGAGGGCTGGACCGACAAGACCG
>JAUZEX010000241.1 GCA_030838815.1 Actinomycetota bacterium | reverse complement strand
GCGGCGGGTCGACCGCGGGGGAGTGCCGGGATCCTCCTGTGCGGCGTGGTGGCCGTGGCGGCCGTCCTGGTGACGGGGCTCGGCCGGGTGGCGACCGGGATCCTGGCCGTCTCCCGGGCCCAGACGGCGGCCGACGCCGCCGCGCTCGCCGCGGCCGGGGAACTGGTCGCGGGCAGGACCGCGGGGGACGCGGAGCGAACTGCTTCTCTGACAGCGGCCGCCAACGGCGCCCGCCTTCTCCGCTGCGAATGCGGAGGCCCGGCGGTCATCGTCCACGTCTCCGTCGCTCTGCCCTCCTCCGGACCGGCGTCAGGCCTGGTCAGGGCAGCTGCCCGAGCCGAGCTTCACCCGGAATGTCCCGGTTGATCACCGGTCTGAGGGCAGGAATCCGCTCTCCCGAGAGCGAACACACACCTTGCGAGCTCGCAGTGGCGCCGGAGGCTCGCGATGTACCGGCATCAACCAGCGGGTCCCGGCCAACGGGATTGAGAAGGAGAACAGGAGAACGATGCGCAAGCTTCGCAGATTGGGGGTTGGAGGCGGGGCGGCCCTGCTCGCGGCAGCGCTCATCGCGCCCGCCGGCGTGGCCCACGCCGACACCACCACCGTCACTGACCAGTACGGTGCTTCGGCAGCCAGCCAGGTGGTCGACCTCGACCTCCTTGGTCGTCACGTTTCGTTCGGCGCTGCCGACGTCAACAGCACCCTCGACGCCGTTACCAAGCAGGTCAACGCGGAGGCCAAGGGCCTCGGTACCCTGCTCGTCCCGGCCTCTCAGGCCATCGCCCGGTTCAACGACCCGGCGTCCGTCAACAAGGCCTGTGCTCTGCCGCAGGTCGACCAGGTCACGGGGCTGCTCAGCGGCACCACCCAGGGCCTGAACCTGCCAGTGGTCGGCAACCTCCTCGGCGGCGGTGCGCTGTCGCTGGGTGGTCTGCTGCCCAAGCTCGACATCAACGTCGGCTGCGCCGAGGCCAACGTCGGCGGCAACGCCGACTCGTTCCTCGCCGAGTCCGTTGGCGGGATCCTGCAGATCCACGTGGCTCTGCCTCAGATCGTCAGCGGCCTTGCCGGCACGCTTCGCGACACCGTGAAGGGTCTGGGCGTCGATGGTCTGCCTGTGGTGGGCGGTCTCCTCGGTGGTCAGTCCTCGAGCGCCGTCACCAGCGCCACCAGTTCCATCAACAACCTGCTCGGCGGCGTCCTCGGTAACGTGAACCTGCCTGTCGTGGGCAACGTCACCCAGGTGCTGAACCTCAACACCATCGCCCCGGCCCTGGCCCCGGCGACGACAGTTGACGGTCTGCTGAAGAGCCTGCAGGACGGCGACCTGATCCGCGTCGACCTCGGCGTGGCCACGGCCCGTAACGCCGGTGACCTGCAGTCGTACCTGTCGCAGGCGGTCGCTGAGGGCGGCTCGATCGACATCCTCCCGAACCTGCTGGGCTCGGGTAAGTCGCTCCTCAAGATCGACGTCATGAAGTCGGACGCCAAGGTGTCCATCGACCGCAACACCATGCAGGCCGTCCCGGCTGCGACGAACACCCTCGTTCGTATCGAGAGTGCTCTCCTGCCTGACCTCGGTCTGTCCAGCCTGCCCATCGTGGGTGGCCTGCTCGGTTCCAGCGGCCTGCCGGTTGTCGGCAGCGTCGTCCCGGTCATCAACGGCCTGCTCGGCGGTATCCCGGCTGCGATTCCCGGCCAGGTCACCGGCCTGCTCGGCTTCGACGCCACGGTCAAGGGCCTCGGCCTGAACGCCGGCGACGGCTACATCGAGCTCGGCCCCGGTATGAGCGTCTCCGTGCTCTGCGATGGCCTCGTGGCCCCGCTCTGCACCGAGATCTCGGTTGGTGCCGCCTCGGCCCCGACGACCACGGCTGACGGTCGGACCCGCATCGAGTCCTCCGCTGTCACGATCCACCTGCTGAAGGGTCTCAACACCCTGACCGCCGGTCTGCCGATCGTGGGTGGCCTCGGTAACGGCCTCAACCTCGGCACCATCCTCGGCAACGGCAGCCCGATCGGCGGACTGGTGAGCGGCCTCGTTGGCGGCACCACCGGCCTCAGCCTCGGCGAGCCCACCGACGTCCCCGGTATCCGGATCTCCCTCGCCCACGCTGTGGCCGAGGCCGGCGGGACCAAGGTCATGGGTGCCAACGAGGAGAAGGCCCGGCAGCTCGACCCGGTGGCTGCGGCTCCGATCGCCGCCCCGGCTCTGCCCCGGACCGGCGGCCTGCCGGTCGACGCCACGGCCATCCCGGTCCTGCTCGGCGCCAGCGCCGGCCTCCGGACCCTGGTCCGGCGCCGCCGCCGCAACGCCTAGTCGGTACGTAGTCGTACAGAACTACCTGAAGTGAGCAGTTCGGGTGTGGGACCGGGGTCAACCCCGGTCCCACACCTGTCGATATGAACACTGGGATCGGAATTGCTGGGACCTGAGAGGACACCCCCGAAATGAGCGTCACGAGCGACGGTGCTGCGCACGCCCCCCGGCGGAGCGGTCGGATCGGTGATGGGGCATCGTTCCTTCTCGAGACTCTCCGGGCTCGTCCGGCGACACGCCGGATCCTGTCCGGAGTCTCTGTGTTGCTGGCGGTCTTCGCGGTAGGCCTCCTGGCGTACCCGATGTACACCAACCTCTACCAGGGCCGCCTCCAGTCCAAGCTGGCCATCCAGTTCAAGAACGACGCCACCAAGAAGGCGTACGTCGCCGGCGAGACCGCCATCGGCGACCCGATCACCAAGATCTCCATCCCCGCCGCCGACCTGAAGCCCACGGTCGTGGTCGAGGGCACCGGCGCCAGCGCCCTGCGGGCGGGGGCCGGTCACTACCCGAACACGCCCCTCCCCGGTGAGGAGGGCAACGTGGCCATCGCCGGGCACCGCACCACCTACGGGAAGCCCTTCGCCAACCTCGACCGGCTCAAGGTCGGCGACGAGATCTTCCTCGAGACGCCGGTCGGCAAGTACACCTACAAGGTCACGAAGGACCCCTTCCCGGTGGCCGCCAACGACTTCAGCGTGATCTCCCAGACGCCGGGCCACACGCTGACGCTGACCACGTGCCACCCCAAGGGCTCGGCCCGCCAGCGCCTCGTCGTCAAGGCCGAACTCGTATCCCCGACCGCCAACCAGCCCGCCCCCGCCTGATGCGCCGCCTTCTGGCCGCGGCCGGCGCGGCCGCGCTCAGCCTGGCCATCGTCGTGCCCGTCGCGCGAGCGGTCGTGCCCGACGGCAGGAACCAGTCGCTCGATTGGTGGACACCGGTCAAGTACGACCAGCAGGGCCGGGCCCAGCCCCAGCCGGCCACGGCGCCGGATGGCGCCGTCGTCTACGCCAGCGACGAGATCGTGACCGTCAAGGTCCACTTCGTCGACGGCGTGAAGAACTGGGACGTGCGGGTCCAGCCCGATGCCGGCGGGGCCCCCTCGACCTGTCACGAGGACCTCGCCCAGGAGAACGGGAAGTACCCGACCGACATCTACATCTCGTGCCCCTGGGACACGACCCGGGCGGTCGACCGGACGTTGGACCAACCGACGCCGGGCGGCGCGGCGGGGGACCAGAACCTCCAGCGCCACTGGCATCTGAGCGACCACGGCGTATCGGCCAATGGCCGATACTCGGTGCAGGTCATCGGCCAGAGCGCCGGCCAGCCGCAGTGTGGGGTCCTGACGTGCTCGCCGGCGACCCCGCCGCAGAGCTTCGAGCTCTACCAGGACTCGGGGGCCAAGCGGTGGCGCCAGGTGTACGTCACCAACGGCGTCGCCGACCCCACCGGCGTCACCAACTCCTTTGACCCGGCCACCAACCGGATCAACGTGACGTGGGCGCCCAACCCGGAGCCCGACGTCACGTATCTGGTCCAGGAGAAGGTCGGGGGCGGGCAGTGGAGCGCGGGCGTCGCCGTTCCCGGCAGCGCCACGAACTACGTCCGCACGGTCGACCAGCCCGGGAAGTACCAGTACCAGGTGGCGGCCGTGCGCCCGGCGCCCACGGCCGACAGCGGGAAGGGCGCCTCGGCGACCAAGACGTCCGGCTTCGCCGCCACCCAGGCGGTCGACATCGCCCAGGTCACCCCGCCGACCACGGCCGGGGTCAACGGCCCGGACGGCTCGGTCGACGGCGGCGACCCCGGGGTGCTCATCCCCGGTGACAGCCCGTCCTCCACGGCCCCCGGGGCCCACGGCACCGCCCCGGCCAAGGGGACGGCGGCCGCCGGTCGCTCCGGCGGCGGGGCCTCGGGCGCCCGACCGTCGGGCACGGCGTCCCGGCCCACCGGCTCCGCCGCCGGCGGTACCGGCGGTGCCCCCGGCGAGGCGGAGGGCGAAGGCACCGACAGCGGATTTTCGTCGACGCTGCCCTACACCGGGACGCAGGGCGGGACCACGGACGGGCTCGGCAGCGGCTCGGAGGAACAACCCGAGAGCATGAGCAAGGTCGTCAACCTTCCCCGGCCCCAGGACGCCCGGTCGCTGCTGATCCCGGTGGCCCTCGGCCTGCTCATCTTCGTCTTTGCCATGCAGCTCAAGGTCGTGACGAGGCGCAACCCGGCCATGGCGGCGGCGCAGGACGACTTCGACGACTTTGACGAGTGGATGCGCTACTGACCCATCCGCCGTGAGCGGTCAGGGAGAGGGCCCGGGGGCAACCCCGGGCCCTCTTGCTTTTTGTCCCTTTCGTAGACTGTGGCCACAGCAGTACCCTGAGCCCGCTGACACCGGGTGCCTCCCCGCGACCGCTCGGCGTGATCAGACTTCAACCCATCGCGCGACTTTGACCCTTTCCTGCCCGTTCGCGTCATAACACCTGCTCAGTAACGTCAATGAACTAGTCTTTACGTTTGTGGCGTTATAGGACTACTGTTAACAATCGTCACAAACGTAGTCATCCGACTACGTCAGGTAAGAGAGGAGCTGAGGATGCGCAAGATCCACTCGCTGGGGTTGGTCGGCGCAGTGGCCCTGGTGCTCGCAGCTGTCGTCGCGCCCGCAGCGAATGGTGCTGTTACCCGGGTCGAGACCGATCAGTTCAGCGGCGTAGCCAGTGCCCAAGCGCTTGACCTTTCCCTGTTGGGCCGTCGACTCACCTTCGGGAT
>JAUZEX010000178.1 GCA_030838815.1 Actinomycetota bacterium | reverse complement strand
GCCGCCTTCGTCGCCCTCAGCGACCCGCAGGCCGAAACGGTCAAGCTGGCCTCCACCGACGGGAAGGCCACCGCCCAGGTCGTCCGTCTCCCCGACGGCACGGGTTACCTCGTTCCCAAGACCCTCCCCGCCCTCCCGGCCGGCCAGGTGTACCAGCTGTGGGCGGTGCGGTCCGACGCCAAGATCTCCCTCGGCGTCCTCGGCTCCACCCCCGAGGTGTCCGCCTTCCGGATGAACGGGCCGGTCCTGGCCTACGCCCTGACCCAGGAAGCGGCCGGCGGGGTGTCCGCCTCCCAGCACCAGCCGGTCGTCGTCGGCTATCTCAGCAAGGCCTAGCGGCCGCGCCGTCCCCCTACGCTCCGGGGTATGGGGTTCGGGGTCTACATCCACGTGCCGTTCTGCGCCCGGCGCTGCGACTACTGCGACTTCGCCACCTGGACCGACCGCCACCACCTCATGGAGGCCTACGCCGCCGCCTGCGTGACCGACCTCCGACGCCGCTGCGACAGCGGGCCCGTGCCGCCGGCGACGAGCGTCTTCTTCGGCGGCGGGACGCCCTCGCTGCTGCCCGCCGACCTGCTCCTGGCCGTGCTCGACGCCGTCCCCCGGGCGCCCGGGGCCGAAGTGACGGTGGAGTGCAACCCCGACACGGTGAGCCCGGCGCTCCTGGCCGACTACCGGTCCGGCGGAGTCAACCGCCTCTCTTTCGGCGTGCAGTCGATGGCGCCCCACGTGCTGGCCGCCCTCGGCCGCACCCACGACCCGGCCGGCGTCGAACGGGCGATCGAGGCCGCCCGGGGGGCCGGCTTCGACAACTTCAACGTCGACCTCATCTACGGCGCCGCCGGCGAGACGCTGTCGGACTGGTGCGCCACCCTGGACGCCGCCCTGGCCCTCGACCCGCCCCACGTCAGCGCCTACGCCCAGACCGTCGAGCCCGGCACCCCGCTCGCCCGGCGGATCGGCGCCGGCGAGGTGGCCGCCCCCGACGACGACGACCAGGCCGGGAAGTACCTGGCCGGCGACGCCACCCTCACCGCCTCCGGCCGCCCCTGGTACGAGATCTCCAACTGGGCCCGCCCCGGCCGGGAGTGCCGCCACAACCTCCTCTACTGGGAACAGGGCGAGTACCTCGGCATCGGCTGCGCCGCCCACGGCCACAGTGTTGTCGCCTCGGCCGGCGAGGGGCGGCCCGTCGGCCGGCGGTGGTGGAACGTCCGCACCCCCGACCGGTACATCGACCTCATCGGCCAGGGCACTTCCGCCGAGAGCGGCCATGAGATCCTCGTCGGCGCCGACCGGGAAGCGGAGGCGGCCATGCTGGCGCTGCGCACCCGCGGGGGCGTGTCGTCCACACCGAGAGCCGACCGGCTCGTCGCCGACGGCCTGGCCGAACCACGCGACGGGCGCGTCGTCCTCACGCCCACCGGTCGCCTCCTGGCCAACGAGGCCACCCTCCGTCTGCTGTGACGCAGCCTCACGGCATGCTGTCCGGCACCCCCGGGTCGATAGAATCGACATGAGTGCCATGGACGATCGCAAGGCTGCCATTCTCAAGGCGTTGATCGAGGAGTACGTCGAGACCGGCCAGCCGGTCGGCTCGAACACGGTCGCCCGCGGGGCGGGGCTGGGCGTATCGAGCGCCACCGTCCGCAACGAGATGGCCGTCCTGGAGCGGGAGGGCTACGTCACCCACCCCCACACGTCGGCCGGACGGGTCCCCACCGACAAGGGCTACCGCCACTTCGTCGACCACCTGGCCCGCCAGAAGGAGCTCCAGCCCGCCTCCCGCCAGGCCGTGGCCAGCTTCTTCGCCACCGCCCATCACGCCCTCGAGGACATGCTCCACGAGACGAGCCTCCTCCTGTCCCGCATCACCACCCACGCCGCGGTGGTGATCGGCCCCCAGCCCGACTCGGCCCGGGTCCGCAGCGTCCAGCTCGTCCGGCTCCACGAGAGCTCGCTGCTGGTGGTGGCCGTCCTCTCCAACGGGCACGTCGAGCGGCAGTTCATCGAGCTGGCCGCCGAGGTCGACGACAGCCGGATCGGCGCCGCCACCGCCGTGCTCGACACGCAGCTGCGCGACGCCTCCTTCGCCGATCTGGCCGTCCCCCGGGCCACGGGCGACCCCGGCACCGACCAGCTGGTCAAGCAGGCCCGCGACGCCCTGGCCGAACGGTCGGCGGCCCGGGCGACCGAGCCCGTCTACGTCGGTGGGGTGAGCCGCATCGCCGCCGACCTCGACGCCTTCACCGCCGGGGAGACGGTCGGCCGGCTCCTCGAGGTACTCGAGCACCAGTACCTCGTCGTGAGCCTGGTTCGCGACCTGATCGACCAGGGGGTGACCGTCCGGATCGGCGCCGAGAACCAGCTCCAGGACCTGCGGGAGTGCTCCGTCGTCCTCGCCCGGTTCGACGTCGAGGGGCGGGCCGGCGGCACCGTCGGCGTCCTCGGGCCGACCCGCATGAACTATCCCCAGGCCATGGCGGCCGTGGCCGCGGTCTCCCGCCGCCTCGGCGAGCACCTCTCCCCGTCCTGACCATGCCGAGCGATTTCTACGAGGTCCTCGGCGTCGGCCGGGACGCGACCGACGACGAGCTCAAGAAGGCCTACCGGCGCCTCGCTCGGCAATACCATCCGGACACGAACGACGGCGACCCGGCGGCCGAGGCCCGGTTCAAGGAGATCGGCGTCGCCTACGAGACGCTCCGCGACCCGGAGAAGCGGCGCCGCTACGACGTGTATGGCGCCGAGGGCCCCGGGGCCGGGGCCGGCCCGGGGGCGGGCGGATTCGACTTCGGCGTCTCCGACCTGTTCGACGCCTTCTTCGGCGGGGGCTTCGGGGGCGGCCGGGGCCCGGGTGGCCCGCCCCGGGGGCCCGACGCCGAGGTGCATCTGATCCTCGACCTCGAGGAGGCGGTCTTCGGGGTCACGAAGCCGGTCGAGCTGCGCATGCCGGTCGAGTGCGAGCGCTGCTCCGGCTCGGGCTGCGAACCCGGGACCCATGCGTCGACATGCCGCACCTGCGGCGGCGGCGGCGAGGTCCGCACCGTCCGGCGCACGATCCTGGGCCAGATGATGACCGCCACCCCCTGCACCGCCTGCCGGGGGACGGGCCGGGAGATCCTGTCACCCTGCCGCGACTGCCGGGGCGACGGCCGGGTCACCCTCCCGGCAACCGTCGAGGTGCAGGTCCCGGCGGGCATCGACGGCGGGCAGCGGCTCCGGCTGGCCGGCCGGGGGCCGGCCGCTCCCCGGGGCGGCGAGCCCGGCGACCTCTACGTGTCGATCGCCGTGCGGCCCCACCCCCGGTTCGAGCGCGACGGCGACGACCTCCTCCACGTGCTGCGCCTCCCGATGACCCAGGCGGCCCTCGGCGCCCACCTGCGGATCGAGACACTCGACGGGGGAGAGGACCTGCTGATCCCGGCCGGGACCCAGACCGGCCGCCTGTTCAAGCTGCGGGGCCGGGGCGTGCCCGCCCTCCGGGGCCGGACCCGCGGCGATCTGGTCGTGTCGGTCGAGGTCGTCGTGCCCGAGAAGCTCTCGGCCGAGGAGGCCCAGCTCGTACGCCGGCTGGCCGAGCTGCGGGGTGAGGACGTCGCCCCCCGGGAGGAAGGCTTCTTCTCCCGGATCAAGAGCGCGTTCCAATAGCGGATGGGCCGATAGCGGATGGGCCGATAGCGAGTGGGCTGGCCGGCCGACGTCCCGGCGGCGGCCCACCTCTTCGTGGCCTCGGCGGACGGGCTGACCGACGCCGTCGACGTCGAGGGCGAGGACGGGCACCACCTGGCCCGGGTGCTGCGCCTGCGGGCGGGGGAGGGCGTCACCGTCGCCGACGGGTCGGGCCGCTGGCGGGCCTACCGGGTTTGCGGTGTCGGGAAGGCGGGGGAGGGCGCCACCGTCCGCCTCGAGGCGACCGGCGCCCGCCAGCGGGAGCCGGTTCCGGAGCCGCGCCTCGGCGTGGCCTTCGCCCTCACCAAGGGTGACAAGCCGGAGCTCGTCGTGCAGAAGCTGACCGAACTCGGCGTGGACCGCATCCTCCCCGTCGTCGCCGAGCGGTCGGTGGCCCGCCCCGACGCGGCCCGGGCGGCGGCGGCGCTCGAACGCTGGCGCCGCATTGCGCGGGAGGCGGCCCGCCAGTGCCGCAGGGCGACGCTGCCGGTGGTGGAGCCGCTCGCTCCACTGGCGGATCTCGCCGGTCACCCCGGCCTCGTGGTAGCCGAGCGCGGCGGCTCTGCGGCCGACGGGCTCGGGGCGCCGGTCGACGGGGAGATCCTCGTCATCGTGGGTCCGGAAGGCGGGCTGACGGACGGCGAGGTGGACGCGCTGGCGCCGTGGGCCCGGCTGGACCTCGGCCCGCACATCCTGCGGGCGGAGACGGCGGCACTGGCCGCCGCCGCCCTGCTCGCCGCTCGCCGTTCGGCCTCGGGCGGGCCGACCCGCGGATGACTAGAGTGAACGCGCTTGGCGGTCCGGGGGCGGGCGGCTTTCCCCCGCCGCCGTTTCTCTTTTCAGACACTTTCCACGCCAACTGGGACGGGGCCGATGGATACCGACGTACAGCCAGCACAGCAGGCACGCCCGACGGAAAACCGGGGCGAAACCCGCCAAGAACCCACGAATCCCCCCGGAAAGTGGTCAAATGCCGCGAAGAGTCGACATTTGCGCGTCCGCGAGGTAGCCTTGAAGGCATCCGGGCTGGGGCAGGACGACGGAAGTTGGAGGGATCGGGTGGCCATCTCGACGCAGCGGGTGGGGGATCGACTGCGGTCCATCCGGCGGCAAAAGGGCCTGTCGCTGCACGAGGTCGAGTCGATGTCGAACGAGGAATTCAAGGCCTCGGTTCTCGGCGCCTACGAGCGGGGCGAGCGCGTGATCTCCGTCCCCCGCCTGATGCGTCTGGCCAACGTCTACGGCGTCCCGCCCGAGCAGCTGCTCCCCAAAGAGGTCGAGGTCGACCTCACTGAACCGGGCGCGATGGACCTCTCGGAGGGTTTCGCCGTCGACCTGAACCGCCTCCAGGAGTGCCGGGAGCCGGAGGCTCTGGCCCTGGCCCGACTCGTGGCCATGATCCAGGCCGAACGGCAGGACTTCAACGGCCGCGTCCTGACGGTGCGGGGCGACGACCTCCGGGCCCTGGCCTACTTCCTCCTCACCACCCCTGAGGAGCTGTGCGGCCGGCTGACCGGCATGGGGCTCCAAGCCCTTCCCGCTTAACTTCACCCCCGGGCCGCTACGCTCGGCGCGATGGAGGACTGTCTCTTCTGCGGAATTGTGGGTGGCTCCGTACCGTCCACCGCGGTGCTCGAAACCGAGCGTTCATATGCATTCCGGGACATCAAACCGGCCGCGCCCGTCCACGTCCTCGTCGTCCCCAAGGAGCACCTGGGCAGCGTGGAGGACGTCGGCGCCGGTCAGACCGAGGTCCTCGCCGACCTGTTTGCCGCCATCCGGGCCGTGGCGGCCAAGGAAGGCATCAGCGAAAGCGGCTACCGCGTCGTGACCAACGTCGGGGAGGACGCCGGCCAGCTCGTGCACCACCTGCACTTCCACGTCCTCGGCGGCCGATCGCTCCGCTGGCCGCCGAAGGGGAGCGATGCAGGCGGGTAGTGTTGGGCCCAGCTTGACGCCAGATCAGCAAACCCAGGTCAAGGTGCTCGTGCCCGGCAACCATCTCATGGTGAGCCTGTTGGGGCAGCGGGACGAATTGTTGCGTCTCGTCGAGGGGGCCTTCCCGGTCTCGATCCACGTGCGGGGCAACGAGATCACCGTTTCCGGTGACATGACCGAGGCGGAGCGGGTGGCCCGGCTGTTCGAGGAGATGGTCCTGCTCCTCGAGGCGGGGAACACCATCGACACCGAGAACCTCGGCCGCACCATCGAGATGCTGAAGGCCGACGAGCGCCCGTCCGACGTCATGAACACGGCGGTCCTGCGGGGCCGCAAGACGATCCGGCCCAAGACGGCCGGCCAGAAGCGCTACGTCGACGCCATCCAGAGCCAGATCATCACCTTCGGGATCGGGCCGGCCGGCACCGGCAAGAGTTACCTGGCGGTGGCGCTGGCCGTCCAGGCGCTGCAGGCCAAGCAGGTCAACCGGATCGTTCTCACCCGCCCCGCCGTCGAAGCGGGGGAGCGGCTCGGCTTCCTCCCCGGCGACGTCAGCGCCAAGGTCGACCCCTACCTCCGGCCGCTCTACGACGCCCTCTACGACATGCTCGACCCGGAGGCGGTCGTGCGGCTGATGGAGCGCGGCGCCATCGAGGTGGCCCCGCTGGCGTACATGCGGGGTAGAACTTTGAACGACTCCTTCATCATCCTCGACGAGGCGCAGAACACCACCGGCGAGCAGATGAAGATGTTCCTCACCCGGCTGGGCTTCGGCTCCAAGGCGGTGGTGACCGGCGACGTGACCCAGATCGACCTGCCCGAAGGGCGGTCCCGGTCGGGGTTGCTCCTGGTCCGCAACATTCTGGAGAACATTCCCGGCCTGCAGTTCGTGGAGCTGTCGGGTCGCGATGTCGTGCGCCACCGGATCGTGGCCGACATCGTCGACGCCTACTCCCGCCACGAAGAGAACCGCGCCCCGGCGTCCGCGGTCTCCCCGGCGTCCGGGGTCTCCCCGGGGAAACGGTGATCGATCCTGTGGAGGTCTTCGTCGCCGACGAGCAGGCGGAGGTGGCGGTCGACGCTCTGCGCTGGGTACGCCTGGCCCGGATGGTGCTCGAGGAGCAGGGCGTCCGGGGCGACGCCGAGCTGTCGATGCTCTTCGTCGACGAGAAGTCGATGGCCGACCTCAACGAGCGGTTCCTGGGGCGGGACGGGCCCACCGACGTCCTGGCCTTCCCGATGGACGACGAGCTGATCGAGAGCGGACGCCAACCCGACCAGGGCGGGCGGGGCCCCGGCTCGCCGGCCGAGCCGTCCGACGCCCCGATCCTCGTCGGCGACGTCGTGATCTGTCCCAAGGTGGCGTCGCGCCAGGCGCTGGAGCACAACGTGCCGCTCGACGACGAGCTCAGCCTGCTGGTCGTGCACGGCGTCCTCCACCTCCTCGGCTTCGACCACGAGGACGACGACGAGGCGGCCGTGATGGAACGGAGAGAACGGGAGCTCATGGCCCGCTTCCGGGAGCTCGAGCGAGGCCAGTGAGGTGTCGCAGACCGATTGGCTGACCGTGGCGGGCATCGGGGTCCTCCTCGTCACGTCCGCCTTCTTCGCCATGGCCGAGACGGCCTTCGTGCGCATGAACCGCATCCGGGCCATGTCGCTGGAGGAGGAGGGCCGCAAGGGGGCCAAGCGGCTGGCCCTGCTGCTCCAGGAGCCGGAGAACACGCTCAACCTGGTCCTGCTCTTCCTGCTCATCGGTCAGCTGGTGGCCGGCACGCTGGTGGGGGTTCTGTTCGAGGGGAGATTCGGCGGCTACGGCGTGCTCATCGGCACCGTCGGCGAGGTCATCATCTTCTTCGTCCTGGCCGAGGTGGCCCCCAAGACCTACGCCGTGCAGCACACGGAATCGGCGGCCCTGCGTCTCTCGGGCCCGCTGTGGGCCATCACCAGCTTCCCGCCGCTGAAGGCGCTGTCCCGCTTCCTGATCTGGGTCGCCAACGTCATCCTTCCCGGGAAGGGCCTGAAGAAGGGCCCGTACACGACCGAGGAAGACATCCGCACGATGGCCGACGTCGCCGCCGATGAACAGGTCATCGAGCGGGAGGAACGGCGGCTCATCCACTCGATCTTCGAGTTCGGCGACACGGTCGTGCGGGAGGTCATGGTGCCCCGCCCCGACATGGTCGGCGTGGAGGCCGACGCCTCAGTCGACGCCGCCCTGGAGAAGGCCATCCAGGCGGGCTACTCCCGGCTGCCGGCCTACGGCGAAGGGCCGGACGACATCCTCGGCCTCGTGTACCTGAAGGACATCGTCCGCCGGACCCGGGAGAATGGGGGCGCCCATGGCACCCTGCGGGAGCTCGTCCGGCCGGCGGTGTTCGTGCCGGAGCAGAAGCGGGTGGCCGAGCTCCTCCGGGAGATGCAGAAGGACAAGTTCCACATGGCGATCGTCATCGACGAGTACGGCGGTA
>JAUZEX010000171.1 GCA_030838815.1 Actinomycetota bacterium | reverse complement strand
CGGAATCCTGTTGAACAACGAGATGACCGACTTCGACGAGCCGGGCACCGCCAACGAGGTGGCGGCCGGGAAACGGCCCCGCTCGTCGATGAGCCCGGTCATCGTCGTCGATGGCGACCGGCCGACCATGGTCCTCGGCGCGTCCGGCGGGCCCAGGATCCCCATGGGCGTCGCCTCGGTGATCTCCAACGTCATAGACTACGGCATGGATCCGGCGCTCGCCGTCGACGTCGCCCGCGTCGACGCCGAGCGGTGCTGCACCATCGAGTTGGAACAGGACCGGGTGCCGCCCGAGGAACGCCGCGAACTCGCCCGGCGGGGGCAGCGCATCGAGGACCGCAAGCAGTATCACCCACAATTCGGTCCTCTGGTGCAGGTCACCGGCATCGCCGACGATGGCCGCCGATTCGCGGTGAGCGACCCCCGCTACGAGCGTGGTGCCGCCGCCGTCGGAGTTCGACCACGGCGACGGTAGCCCCGAAATCCGGCTACCGCGACCTCGGCGGCCCGGTGGAACGGTGACCGCCGCTCGGCGCGACATACGAGAGGCCGTCGCAACCCTCGGACGATCAGCACCCGGCCCCGAGGTCCGGCGTGCCGTAGCTCCGTCGGCTCCCGCCGCCAGGCGAGCCGACCATGGATCCCGGCCGGCCCGCCGGGCTCGACCCGACCTTCTCTGTGCCGCGGCTGACGCTCCATCTGTCGTCGGCCCCAACGACGACGCTCGCCGACCAGGCCTACGTTGGCTCCTCCGAGGGCGACGGAGGAGCGGTTCGATGCCAATGATTCTGGCTCTGTTGTTCGCGCTGGTACCGCTGGGAGCGACGTTGCCGGACGGACGGCGCGGGGACCCCCCGTCGTCGGCCGACCACCCGGTACAACTGCTCGCCGACCAGTCGCCGTATCCCGGCGGGTATTTCGGTCAAGGGGAGACGACCGTCGTCTCGGTCGAGAACTTGAGGTTCTGCCCCCCGGGATGCCGGGCGGACTCCGTGGCCTACGTGCGCACGCCGACCGGACCCGTTCCCGGCAGCGACAACCCGCGGGCTGTGGTGTACATGCAGCAGGGGGCGCGGCTCACGTGGACATACCGTGACACGGCCTGCGAGCTTCTCGGTTGCACCGGCCACGACATCCGCATCGAGGATGGGACGGGTGACGGTCGTGAGATCGGCGTGGTCACCGCCGGGGCCGATCACGAGCGCCTCAGCTGGACCATCCCGGCGGACGCCGAACCAGAAAGCATCATCCGCTACTTCTGCGGCCGCCACGCAAGTCTCGGGATGACCGGGGCCTTTCAGGTGCTGCCGATCCGGCTCCTGAGCGTGTCGTACCCGCAGCCCGTCCTACCCGCAGCCGGCGGGGGGTCGCCCGTGACAGACCGGCGAGGACCAGTTGTGCGGCGAGAGACGACGCCTACGTCACCGGACCGGCGAGCCGGCCGGGGTTGAGGATCCGGGCGGCGTCCGACGCCATCTCGGCCACGATCGCCGCGGCTGGCTGCACCGAGGTGACGAGCGGCGAACTTTCGGCGCCGGCCAGGAGGCACATCTCGTCGAAGTCGCCGGTGGTGTCTCTGGTCGGGATGATGACGCTGAATTTCGGCATGGCGTAGGGAATTCCGCCGGGGACGGTCCAGGGCTGCAGCCGGGCGGTTCCGATCACCGGCGGCGGGGGAGGCGGGGTGGTGACCTTGTCCTCCTGGCCTTTCCATTCGGCCAGTACCCGGTTGACGATCGAGCGGGTGTAGGCCTGGCCGAACTCCGGCCCGAAGATCCCCGTCGGGATCGTCTCGCGATACCCGTCTTTCACGGCGATGACCCGCCGCATGTACTCCTCGTGGGCATACGATTCGGCGCTCACGGCGAAGCGGGTTCCGACCCAGCCGCCGTCGGCACCTTCGGCCAGTGCGTCGGCCAGGGTGCGGCCGTCAGCGATCCCGCCCGCGGCCAGCACGAGGGTGTCGGCTCCGACCGCATTTCTGACCAGCGGCACAAGTTCCGAGCGGTGGAGCGGCTCGCCGTCCTGGAAGCCGCGGCTGTGGCCACCGGCCTGTTTCCCCTGGGCGATGATCACTTCCGCTCCGTATCCGAGCGCCCGGCGGGCGCCGTCCACCGTGCCGACCTGGGCCCATTGCGGAATCCGGGCGTCGCGGAGCCGTTTCACCCATCGGGGCTCGGGGTCGGTCCAAAACCAGACGACGAAGTCGACGTGTTCTTCGATGAGGACATCGACGTGGGCGTCGGTGATGGACCAGGTCGCGTTGCGGGCAGGGTGATCCCCGGTGGCCGCTCCCCCCGGTCCGTACGGCGTCGTGTGGAAGAACGGGAAGTAGACGAAGTCGACCCCGAACGGTCCCGGCGTCAGCCCCCGGGTCTCGCGGATCTGACGGCGGGTCCCCTCCGGTCCCTCGGGAACCGGGCCGAGGACACCGAGACCACCGGCGTTGGTCACCGCGGCGGCCAACGCCGGGGTCGCATAGAAGGCCATGCCCGCCTGGACGATCGGATACGCAACCCCGTAGCGCTCCGTCAGGCGGGTCCGCAGCGACGCCGCCGGCGGATCGCCCGCCGGCGCCGGGGCGGCAACGGCCGGTGTGCCGGTCCACGGGCCGAGCACCGTCGTAGCCCCCAACCCGGCTGCACCCGTCGCCAGCAGCTTCAGCAGCGCCCGGCGGTCCATCGCCATCTTGCCCTCCCCCTCGACCGACCGAGGATGACCGCGTCCCGACCACCGGTGAACCCCACCCACCGGATTCACCGTCCTCTCGGTCGGTAAATATGTCTAGGGCCGCCGGACCGCCCTGTCAAGACCGAGGGCGAGGCCGACGACACCGTTGTGCGAGGCCCGCCGTCCCGGGAAACCGGCGCGCCGGAGTCCGCGCTGGGTTCGGGGACCCGAGGAATATCAGCCCGCCTCTGGCCGTTCCGTTGTGTGGCAAAGGGAGGCGACGATGAAGGTCAGGAGCTCACTCAGGTCGTTGAAGCGCCAAGCTGGATCGACGGTCGTGCGGCGGGGCGGGCGGACGCTGGTGATCAACCGGCTGCACCCTCACTGGAAGGCACGCCAAGGCTGACGGTGCGGGTCGGCCGGGCCGTTCGGCAGCCACGGTCGGACAACCGTGGCGGTCGACGGCGTGGAGCGCCCCGGCAGGGATGCCGGGTCCAGACCCCGCCGCGGCCCGTTGGCGTCTCGGCGCGTGGGCCGGGACGACGCCCGGCGTTACGGGTTGGCGGCGGCCCGCCTCCAACCTTTCCCGGTGAGCTCCGATCGGGCCGGCCACTGATCTCGGGGGAGGGGCGGGGTGCCGAGCGGCGCCGGTGACACGACCCGGGCCGAGATCTCACCACCGCCGATGATGTGCACGGTGCGGTTCGCCACGTCGTACGTCCAACCTTCCGAGCAGATGTACATCATCTGGCCCGTCTCCCACCGGACCCCAATGAACCATCCTGGGCAGCCGATGGAGGCGCACGCGCGTCGGCTGCCCGTCGTTCGCCCTTCGATCCCCTGCGTGCGGCTGAACACAGGGATACCCTCGGCGACGGTCCCCGCCGCCGTGAGAGCAAAGCCGGTCGGCCATCCTTCGTCGCCGATGCTCACGTTGAAACCTCCGCTGCGCCATGCACGGTGGGTGCTCGACGAGTCGTGACGCAGGATTGTGCCACCGGAACACCAGCGCCGTCTCTTCCCGGCCGCCGGTCATACAGCTTCACCGCTCTCGTGGCGAAGACTTCGTCGTCCTGGTACGGCGTTGCGTCCTTGTGCGACCGGTCGAACGTACGGCCGACGCGGATGGAGCCGCCGGACGTCCCGGCGATCAGGCCGCGGACGGGGCGTCCCCGGAATTAGTGGTGGAAGGCGGTGTGGCCTGCCTCGGGAGTATCGGGCGCCGCGGGGGCGGCCCCGAGGCGGTCGGTGGCTCGGCGCAGGTCGTCGATGAGGCTGTGGGCGAGGTCCCACCCGAACCCGTTGCGGACGACGATCCGCAGTACCGCCACGTCCTGGAGGTCGGGAGGCATCCGGTAGGCGGGGACCAGCCAGCCTCGGGTGCGCAGCGCCTCGGAGATGTCGAACACCGTGTAGGGAACCCCATCGTGGAGACGGAAGGCGAGGGCGGGGATCCCGTCGCCGTGCGACAGCATGGTGAAGGGCCCGAGGGCTGCGATCTGGTCGGCGAGCCAGCGGGCGATGTCCCGGCACGATTGCTGGACGACGCGGTAGCCGTCGAAGCCCAGTCGCAGAAAGTGGTAGTACTGCGCCGCGACCTGGGCTCCGGGGCGGGAGAAGTTGAGCGAGAAGGTCGGCATCTGGCCGCCGAGGTAGTCGACCTGGAACACGAGGTCTTCGGGCAGGGCCGAATGGTCGCGCCAGACGACCCAGCCGATGCCGGGGTAGACGAGCCCGTACTTGTGGCCGGAGGCATTGATGGACGCCACCCGGGGAAGGCGGAAGTCCCACGCCAGGTCGGGATCGAGGAACGGGGCGACGAACCCGCCGGAGGCGGCATCGACGTGGATCGGGATGTCGATCCCCTCCTCGGCGGCCAGGGTGTCGAGCGCGGCGGCGATGCCGGAGACCGGCTCGTAGGCACCGTCGTAGGTCGACCCCAGGATGGCCACGACCCCGATCGTCCGCTCGTCGCAGTACGCCAGGGCGCTCTGTCCGGTCAGGTGGGTGGCGGTCGGTCCGACGGGTACGAGGCGGGCCTCCACGTCCCAGTAGCGGCAGAACTTCTCCCAGCACACCTGCACGTTGGCGCCCATGACCAGGTTGGGCCGTTGGGCGGGCGCACCCGCCGCCTCTCGTCGGGCGCACCAGCGCCGCTTCAGGGCGAGGCCGCCGAGCATGCAGCCTTCGCTGGACCCGGCGGTGGAGCACCCGGTCGGGTCCTCGTGGGCGGAGGCGTGCCAGAGATCGGCCAGCATATGGACGCAGCGCCCTTCGAGCTCGGCCGTCTGGGGGTATTCGTCCTTGTCGATCATGTTCTTGGCCGAAGACTCGGCCATGAGCTCCTCGGCCTGGCGTTCCATCCACGTCGTGACGAAGGTGGCGAGGTTGAGCCGGGCGTTGCCGTCGAGGAGCAACTCGTCGTGGACAATCTGATAGGCCGTGTCGGGCGGCAGTCCCGTGTCGGCCAGCCGGAACCTCGGGATGTCGCGTATCTCCGCCAGCAGCGCCGCCTGCGGCTGGATGACCAGCCGATCGGCGCCGCTCCTGCGAGACCGGTGCCGGTGCAGTGGCATCGTGACCCTCCCATCGCCGCACCTGGCCGGCGGCCGGCCGCCGTCGGCGCTCAATACACGTTGCGGCGCGGCCGGTCCGCTCTCGAAGATCCCGGATCGTATCCCGCCGCCCCATGGTCAACCGGTGTGGAGCATGGTGCCGGCGGTGGGGCGGCCGGCCAACGACCCATCCGCAATCGCGAACATTATCCAGCATACGCGCCTGCCGGATCGACTCTCCTCAGCGGGGGAAGAGGCTGCGCCAGTACCGGGGTCCTGCGAGACCCGCATCGACGGGTTCCCGCTGTCACGACTGGGGGTTCCCTCCTGTCACGACTGCGTGCGTGTCATCCGACCCGCCGGGAAGGATCCTTCAGGTCGCGTTTGGACACAGCGAGGTAGGAGACCACGACGACGATGGCTCCGGCGAGGACGAGGCTCACCAGTCCGGTGCCCACGGCGAGGCCGCCGCGGGCGTGGGACACGCCGACCCAGTCGGCGAAGGAGGCTCCCAGCGGCCGGGTGAGGACGTACGCCCACCAGAACGACAGGATGCCGTTGAGCCGGAACCACCGGTAGGCCACCGCCGGAATCGCGATCAGGG
>JAUZEX010000159.1 GCA_030838815.1 Actinomycetota bacterium | reverse complement strand
CTGTGAGCCGCTGTCGGCCGACGAGGCTGTCCGCTGCGGGCTGGCCGACGCCGCCGGCGATCTCGATGCCGCCCTGGACCGGGCCGCCCGCATCGCCGCCCTCGCCCCCCTCACCCTGGCCTACTCGCAGCAGGTCCTGAACCGCCTCCTGGAACCCGAGATCGACGACCGGGGCCTGGTGTCGTTGTTCGAGGAGGTCTGGCGCAGCGCCGACGTCGCCGAGGGGCAGGCCGCCCGGCGGGAGCGACGCCCACCCCGCTTCGAAGGTCGCTGATTCCCCGTTCAAGGGTGAACCAAGACCCAAAAAGTCCGGACGTCATTTGTCCATTCTGGACAAAGAATGATCCTGCCATATACCGATAGCCGGCGGCCGCGGGTCGATTTTGTCCCTGGGGCCTCCCGCCAAAACCGGAAAAGGCACTTACCACTCAGCGTATAGCGAGGGGCCCCGAGCGTGGCCGGACGGGCAACCATGGGCCGAGTCCCTAGCCCCCACGGGCGAGTCCGACGTCGAAATTGGTCCCTCGGAGATACTTCGCGGCCTATGGGTGCCGTCATACCGTGAGCCCACAGCAACGGGAAGGGGGGCCCTGTCATCTGTTGTCCTGCCCCCGCACTACGGAAGCCGGCGTCGATTCCTCTATACATCGGCTGACAAAACGAGAAAGGCATGTAGCAGATGCGCAGAATACGTGGGCTCGTCACGCTCAGCGTGGGTCTCGCGCTCCTCGCTGCGGCGTGCGGTGGAGATCAGAAGCATTCGAACGCCGCGCTACCCAAGGCGGCGGACACCCCGGCCGTCGCCCCTGATTCCGGAGCTCCGGCGGCCGAGACTCCGGCCGCCGCCCCGACCGCCCCGGCGACCGACGCCGCCACCCCGGCTCCGGCCGGTACCACGGCCACCCCGGCGCCGGCTTCGGCCGGTTCGTCGGCTCCGGCGGCGCCGAAGTCGAAAGCTCCCACCGCCAGGTCGGCGGCGGGCACGTCGTCGGCTCCGGCGCCCGGTGCTCCCAACCCCGGCGCTCCCACGCCTGGCACCCCCGGCGGGGGCGGCAGTACCACCGTCCCCAGCCCCAGTGGGGTCGGGAACACCGTGTCCGGGACAGGAAACGCCCCGACCGATAACGGCGGAGCGACCGATGTCGGCGTGAGCGCCACCGAGATCAAGCTCGGGACGATCTCCGACAACGGGGCTCCGCTCGGCAACATCGTGACGATTCCGGTCGTGACGACGGTCATCGGCATGATGCGGGCCGTCAACGACACCGGCGGCATCTACGGCCGCAAGGTCGTGGTCCAGGACTGCGACTCGGCCGGCGACCTGACCCGGTTCCGGGGCTGCTTCAAGAAGCTGGTCGAACAGGAAAAGGTGTTTTCCTTCATCACCAGCATCACCTGGGGTACCGGTGAGGTCCACGCCGACCTGGCCAAGGCCAAGATCCCGTGGTTCGGCTCCTGGGGCTTCTTCACCTCGGAGTGGAAGGACCCCTGGATGTTCCCGGCCCACATGGCGTCGGTCCACGAAGCACACGCCAACTCGCAGTACGTGCGTGACGTCTTCCACGCCAAGAGCGTCGGCATCCTGTACCTGAACATCCCCGAGGACCGGGCGGCCGTGAAGGCCATGCACGACGTCTTCGACCCCGCCGGGATCAAGGTCGTCAAGGAGATCCCGCTCGAGGTCGAGGACCCCAACGAGACGGCCAACGTCGTCGCCATGCGGTCGGCCAACCCCGACCAGGTCATCCACTTCGCCTGGTCGCCCCCGATGGTCAAGTGGATGCTCGGCGCCCACGACCAGGGCTACTGGCCCCCGATGGGCGTGAGCGGCAACCACTTCGCCGCTGACGCACTGGGCCCGCTCGTGGGTGACTGGCCGCTCAAGGGCATGTGGACCATCACCAGCTACAAGGTCTGGTCCGACAACCCCGAGTACCTGGCCGTCATGGCCAAGTACGCCCCGGAGATGAAGACGAAGATCCACCACATCACCCAGACGGCGTACGCCGGCAGCCGGGTGTGGATCTCCACGGCCAAGGAGGTCGGGCCGAACCTGACCCGGGAGAAGATGATGGACATGTGGGAGAGCCGGCCGTGGGACGGCGGCCCGGGCATGGGCGTCACCTTCACCTGGAAGCCGGCGGCCAAGGGCGCCCGCAACGGCACCGGCGGCGACGCGGCGGCCCACGACACCGAACGCTGCGAGTACGAGTTCAAGTACAACAAGTCCCAGGCGGGTGACTACAAGGTCTGGATCCCCGCCCCCGAGAAGTACGACATCTGCGACACGGTGGACTGACCGCCGAAGCCCGAGCGAAGCTCGGATTAGCTTCGGCGGAACAGAAGGACGGGCGCCGCAGGCGCCACGATGCAGTCTGAGGGAGCCCCGGCGAAGCCGGGGCTCCCTTTCTTTTGTCCGCGGGGGAGTACGGCGCGGACGAGATTGTCCAAAGCGAGACGAGGTGACCCTTTCCTGACCCCCGCCAAGATCGACCCATGTTCGTGGCCTTGTCGTTCCACCTCGATCTGTTCAAGTTC
>JAUZEX010000151.1 GCA_030838815.1 Actinomycetota bacterium | reverse complement strand
GCGGCGCAGCCCGCCCGCGACCTCTACCGCCTCGGGGCGATGCTCTACGTGGAGTCGGCCCGCACATTGGCCGCCGCGCCGGGCGGCACCGCGGCGGCGGGCGGCACCGCGTCCACCGGCACCGCGTCCACCGGCGCCGCGTCCGGCGGCGCCGATCCGGCGCAGGAGGTGCGGGCCGCCCGGCGGCTGCAGCTCCTGGGCGACGCGGCGTTCGACGCCGGCCACCGGCTGCTGCTCCCCCAGACCGAGAGCGGCGCCATCGCCGTGGAACGACCGGCGGTTCCGGCCGTGCCCGATTTCGCCGCCGACGGCGTCGCTCCGCCGGCGGCCGACGTGCCGGCCTCCGAGATCCCGGGCTCCGACATCCCGGCCCCGCCCCGGACCCGGCCCGCCGTCCTCGACCAGGTGTCGACGCTGGCCCGGCAGGCCTCGGCCTGGATGGCCGGGGGCCCGCCCGTCCCCGGCGGGAACGTCAACGCCGCCGGCGTCCTCCGGGCCGCCGCCACTGCCCTGGCATCGGGCGCGTCCGAACCGGCGGCGGGCAAGTCCGGACCGGCGTCGGGCAGTTCCCAGCCGGCGTCGGGGAGTTCCCAGCTGGCGTCGGGCAGTTCCCAGCCGGCGTCGGCGCAGGGTTCCACCGACGTCCTGAGCCTCGCCGCCCTCGTGGAGGCGGAGGCGCTGCATGGCGCCGCCCCCTCGGACTCCGGCCGGCGGCTGCAGGCCGTCGCCGCCGCCCTCTGGTCCGTCGGCCGCGAGCTCCCTGCCGGCCCTTCCCGGCCGGCGGTGCCCGAATTCCCCGACCCGGGGCCGGACGCCGCCCTGCTCGACGCCGGCGGGCTGTTCAACGGACACCCGCCCGCCCTGCAACCGGGCGACCCGCCCGACAAGGACGTGCCGGGCGGCCTGCCGCCCCTGAACGCCGTCCTGACCGGGGGCTCGGGATGAGGTCTTTCCACACCGGCTGACTGGTGATATTTTTCTGGTTACGTCCGTCGAATGAATTATCCGAATGGATGATCTGGGCCGACGAGAACGACGGGGGGTCGTGACTGCGTATGGGCAACATCGTCGTCGAGCTGGCAGTGGCGGGCGTGATGGTGGGGACGCTGTACGGCCTGGTGGCCGTCACCCTCACTTTGATGCTGCGCTCGAGCGGCATCCTGTCCTTCGCCCACGCCGGGTTCGCTCTCGTCTCGGCCTACCTCTACGCCGGGCTGGAGTGCAAGAAGGCGACCGGCAGCTACCAGCAGTGCGCCCCCACCCCCTGGCTGCCGCCCTTCGCCGCCGCCGTCGTGTGCATCGGCGTCTCCATCGTCGTGGCCCTGCTCGTCGAGCGCCTCGTGGCCCGGCCGCTGGAGCGGGCCTCGGCGGCCAGCAAGGTCATCGCCACCGCCGCCGTGCTCGGCCTCATCAGCGGTGTCCTGCTCCAGGTCTTCGGCCCCCAGCCCCGCTACACGCCGCCCGGCAACCAGATCCTGCCCCAGGGCTCGTTCGACGTCGCCGGGATCGTGGTCAGCTGGCAGCGCTTCACGATCTTCCTGATCTCGGTGGGGGTCATCTCCCTGGTCGGCCTCCTCCTGCGCAAGAGCTGGTTCGGGCTCGGCGTCCGGGCCGCCGGCCAGTTGCCTGACGTCGCCCGCCTGATGGGTGTGAGCCCGGTCGCCACCTCCCGCTTCAACTGGGCCCTCGGCGGCGGGCTGGCCGGGCTGGCCGGCGTGCTCATCGGCCCCGTCACGGTCGTCAACATCGGCACGTTCTCCTTCCTCCTGGTCAAGGCCGTCGGCGCCACGCTCATCGGCGGGCTGGTGTCGCTGCCGCTGACCTTCGCCGGGGGCATCGGGATCGGGGTGGCGGAAGCGGTCGTGCCCCACTTCTGGAAGACCCCCGGCGTGGCGGCCGTGGCCACCGCCGTCATCGTGCTCGGCATGCTCCATCTCTACGGGAAGCGCTTCGCCGTCCTGGGCTACGCCGGCCCGACGCACCACGCCACCGCCTCCGGGCCGGTGGCGGTGGCGGTGGCCCGAGCGCTGTGCGGCATCCGCGAGCTGGCTCGCCTCGTCCCCCGGCCGGTGTGGGTCCTGGTCGGGGCGGCCGTCCTCGTCGTGCCGTTCAAGAGCGCCTACTACGCCTCCGTCGGGGTGTCGTCGCTGTACTACTGCCTGATCGCGCTGTCGATCCTGGTCTTCACCGGGACGACGGGGTCGCTCACCTTCATGCAGGCCGGGTTCGCCGCCATCGGCGCCTTCGGCCTCGCCACGGCGCTGCATCACGGGTGGAGCTTCCTGGTCGCCCTCGCCGTCACCGTCGCCGTCTGCGGTGTCATCGGGGGGATCATCGGCCGCCTGGCGCTGCGGTTCCGGGGCCTGGAGTTCGCCATCGCGTCCGTGGCCGTCGGCGCGGTGCTGAGCGAGTTCGTCGTCACCCGCCCCGGCATCTCCAGCAGCGTTCCCAACCCGGCGGTGTTCGGGCGGAGCCTGCTCGACGCCCGCAACCTCTACGGGCTGGCGCTCGTCCTCACCGCCGTAGCGCTGCTCCTCGTGGCCAACATCCGCCGGTCCTACTGGGGCCGGTCGCTGACCGCCATGCAGGAGCTGCACACCCGGGTGGCCCACTTCGGCATTGCGCCGGTCCGCTCCGAGGTCGCCCTCCTCGCCCTGTCAGCCAGTCTCGCCGGCCTGTCCGGGGCCTTTCTCGGCCTGGCCGTCATCGCCCTCGACCCGTTCCTGTTCGTGCCCGTCCTGTCGGTCACGATGGTGCTGGCCGGGGTGGTGGGCGGGCTCACCACCCTGTGGGGGCCGGTGGTGGCGGGCCTCGTCTTCGGTGCCGGCCAGGAGGTCGTCGGACGGGTGTTCTCCGGTGAGGCCGCCAACGCCTTCCCCCAGATCGCCAGCGCCGCCCTCGCCCTCGTCCTCGTCGTGAAGATGCCGGGCGGCCTGGCGGCCACGTTCCAGTGGGCGGACGAGGTGGCGGCCAACGCACCGCCGCCGCGGCGCCCGGCCGGGACCCAGTTCCGGGGCCTGCCGGTGGCGGCCGGCGCCGTGACCGACGGTCCGCTCAACGGCCGGCACGGCGCCCGGCTGGCCCGTCCCCGGCGGCTGGGCGCCGCCCGGACCGCCGCCGGGCGGCTGGCGGGGGCGAACGGAGCGGGCGAACCGGTCGTAGGAAGCGGCGAGGCGCAGCCGGCCCTGGCCGGCGATGGCCAGCGGACCTTCGGGAGGTAGGGGAGATGGGACGTCCTGTGTCGCGGCAAAGGCCGGCGCTCCACCGGCTCAGGCGCCGGGCCGCTCCGGTGGCGGTGGCCATCGTGACCGCGGCGCTGGTCGGCTCGGCCGCCTCCGGTGCGCTGGCCGAAGGCCGGCACACTCCGAGCGGCGAGCTGTCCGACTTCGAGCTGGGCGGCACCGCCGGGCTGGTCGACTTCAAGTTCTCCTACCCCAACCTCGTGTTGCCGTACGTGGTGACAGGCGGGGTGCTGGAGTCCTTCTCGCTCGCGGCCGGAACCGGACGGGCCCAGGGCTGGGCCGGGTTCCTGCCGGTGCCCATCGCCACCAGCGGGGCACTCCTCATCCCCACCAACGATCCGCTCCTCGGGCAGCCCATTCCCGAGGAGGTGCGCACGGCGGCCAAGTCGATCGACTTCTCCGGCTTCCCCAATCAGTGTCAGAGCGACTACCCGGCCGTGGGACCGGGTGGCGACGAGCGCTACTGCGGCGGGCCGGCTGCCGAGGACGCCCGGCTCGGGTTCACCGCCGCCATGCTCAACGGCCACACGAAGTCGTCGGGCACGTCGGACGATCCGCTGACGTCGGCGGCGGAGTCCACGTCCCGGGGCACGGACGTGAACATCCCGGCGATGCAGACCACCATCCATGGGGGCTGGTCGAAGGCCACGAGCAAGCGGAACGGGGACGGGATCCCGGAGAGCCGCTCGGAGCTCGAGATCGACGGCCTCGCCGTCCTGACCGGGCTGATCCGCATCGACGGTGTCCGGTCGGAAGCGGTCGCCTCCAGCGACGGGACCAACGACGGCGTCACGACGAGCAGCGCCTTCAACGTCCGCGAGGTGCGGGTGGCCGGGGTGCCCGTCATCGTCGGGCGCGACGGCGTCACCGTCAACACCGAAGCCCTCGTCCCCGGCACGGTGGTCAAGCAGGCGACCGACGCCGTCACTGCCGCCCTGAAGCAGAACGACGTCCAGATCCGCCTCGTTCCCGCCCCGCCGCCCGAGCATCAGGGCCCGCAGGTGAGCGTCCAGAGCGGCGGCATCGAGATCGTCCACAAGGGGACCACCGTCACGCCGGCCGACTCCATCTACCGCATCGGGTTCACATCGGCCCGGGCCAGCGCCACCCGCAGCTCGCCCAGCGACGAGCTCGGCGGCGTGCTTCCGGGCTCGTCCGACAGCGCGTCGGGGTCCACCGGAGGCAGTTCGGCCACCAATTCGATCAGCGGCGAAACCGGCGTCGGCGAGCCCGGGGGATCCTCCGGGAGCGACCTGGGGAGCTCCGGTGACACATCCGCCGC
>JAUZEX010000347.1 GCA_030838815.1 Actinomycetota bacterium | reverse complement strand
CGTCTCGCCCGGGAACCCGACGATGAACGACGACCGGAAGGCGGCGGACGGCTCGCGGCGCCGGATCCCCTCGATCATCTCCAGGAACCGTTCGCCGCTCCCCCACCGGCGCATCCTCCTGAGCAGCGGCTCCGAGGCGTGCTGGAGCGAGAGGTCGAAGTACGGCACCGGGGTGGCGAGGTCGAGGATGGCGCCCACCAACGGATCGCGGACCTGCGACGGGTAGAGGTACAGGAGCCGGACCCGGGCCAGGCCTTCGCCGGCCAGGCCGTCGAGCGAGGCCAGCAACGGCGCCAGCGATCCGGGCTGACCGACGTCGCGGCCGTAGGAGGCGAGGTCCTGGGCCACGAGGACGATCTCGCGGGCCCCACCGGCCACGAGGGCCCGGGCCTCGGCCAGGATCGACTCCGGCGCCCGGGACCGCTGCTTCCCCCGGAAGGACGGGATGGCGCAGAAGGCGCAGGTGCGGTCGCAACCCTCCGCCACCTTGACGTAGGCCCACGGCGCGGCGGGGGCGGGCCGGGGCAGCTCCAGCAGGTCGCGGGGCCCGCCCTTGGGCGGCCGGCGCAGCACGACCTCAGAGATCGAGCCCTCGCCGGCGAAACCGACCACGGCGTCGGCCTCGGGCAGGGCGGCGGCCAGCTCATCGCCGTAGCGCTCGGCCATACAGCCGGTGACCACGAGTTGGGCGCCGTCCTTGCGAGCGTCGGCCAGAGCCAGGACGGTATCGATCGACTCCTGGCGAGCCGCCTCGATGAAGGCACAGGTGTTGACGACGACGAGGTCGGCGTCGGCCGCGGAGCGGGCCTGCTCCAGCCCGTCGCCCAGCAGGGAGGCCGCCACCTTGTCGGAGTCGACGGCGTTCTTCGGGCAACCCAGCGTCTCGATCCAGAATCGATCCCCGGGGCGCGCCGCGTCCGCGGCAGGCCAAGAACCCCCCTGGCTCGATTTCGAAGATCCCATGAGCGCCCTTAGCGTACCGGCTCCCGCTCCTACACTCGGGGGCGTTCCCAGCCGGTGAGGAGGATCTGATGAGCACACCGAACGTGTGGTGCCCGGCCTGCGGCGCCGAGTACACGGTCGGGTCCCGGTACTGCAACGAATGCCGGGTGGAGCTCGTCTTCGAATCCCCGCCGTCCGCCACCAACGGAGGCCCCGACATGGACAACGGCGACGAAGCCGCCGACGCCACCGATCTCGTGGAGCTCGGCGAGTACCCCCGCCTCCACGCCCAGATCCTCCGCCGGCGGCTGGAGACCGCCGGGCTGTCGGTGATGGTGGAGTGGACCGGCCCGGGCGGCTCGGCGCTCGGCACGATCCTGGTCCCCGATTCGCAGGCGGAGTTCGCCGAGGCCGTCATCAACGAGCTGGACGTCGACGACGAGGTCCCCGACAGCTCGCCCGAGGCCTACATCGCCCGGATCGAAGAGCATCTCGGCGTTGTCGGTGCGCTGCTCGACGAGCTGCGCACCCGCCTCGACCAGACCGAAACCGACGAGGGCTGACGGACCCCCGTCTCCTGCGGTTTGCAAGCCGACCCCCGGAATGTTGCGCAAATGTAACAGCGGGGGTCGTTACCTCTGAACACTGCGCCTGGTCTGATTCGGTGAAGGCCAATCGAGGCCTTCACCGGGATCCGGGGAGTCCCCGAGATCCCAGACACCAGGAGGTGTTGCATGTACCAGTTCGCCATCGTGGCGTTGCTGGCCCTCGCCGTCGTCAAGGTCGTCGACTTCATCGACGGCGCGATCCCGGCCGTGTCCGGCTTCCGGTCGGTGCTGACCTTCGTGTTCGGAATCGCCTCCGTGTGGGCGCTCGACTACTCC
Organism: Actinomycetota bacterium; assembly: GCA_030838815.1. Classification (GTDB taxonomy): domain Bacteria; phylum Actinomycetota; class Acidimicrobiia; order IMCC26256; family BP-133; genus BP-133. Next base: position 2,435 of record JAUZEX010000347.1, on the reverse strand, counting down.
CTCTTCGACGGGTTCGGGATCGCCACCCGGAACCGGAACATGGCCATGGTGATGACGGGCTTCATCGTCGCCGGGCTCACCGTCCCCTGGCGTGCGCTCTTCGGGTACATGACCCACGACCGCGCCGCCGGCGACGAGACCCTCGGCGGTTCGACGCACATGCGAGCCGCGTAGCAGCAGGCGAAGAACGCAGGGGGCGGGGCCGACCACGAACCGGCCACCGTCCCCGAAGCCGAAACGAGGGGGGTGCCCAGTGGGCACCCCCCTCGATCGTTTCCGGATCGGACCGTCGTTACCCGGCCTGGCGCTTGCGCCGGTTGGAGCGCCGCAGGGCCAGCCCACCGCCGGTCAGGGCGAGGGCCGGAAGCACCGCCAGCACACCGCCGGTACGGGGCAGTTCACGGGGCAGGAGGGCGCCGAGGGCGGCGTTGACCTCGGGGAGGTTCAGGCTCACCCGGGCCTCGAGCGGCACACCAACCGCGGCGTCGGCGCCGGCCGTACCGGCCGCCGGACCACAGACACCGGTGGCCACGGCTTCGTCGAGGAACTTCCCGCCCCCCGACTTCGGCAGCACCGTGACATGGATATTCAGGGCTTTGCTCTGACCAGGACTCAACGGGCCCACGTCGTTCCACGTCAGCCCGCTGTTGGCCTTCTGGTCGGCTGTCGGGTCGGACGAGTCGACCGTCCAGAGGATCCCGGCGGTGGCGGTGATCGTGTCGACGATCTTGAGCTTCTGCAGCACGCAGTCGTTGGGGTTCGTCACGGTCACGGTCCAGTTGAAGACGTCACCGGGCCCGATGACGTCCTTGTCGGTCTTCTTCACGAGGGCGATGCCGCACTCGATCCCGCCGGCCGGGACGGCGGTGGCGTTCTCCATGTGGCCCACCCGGACATCGGCCAGGTGGGTGTCGCCCTCGAGGAGCTGCACCGACACCACGTCGACGGCGGCGGCGGCCAGGGTGGCCGTCTCGACCGGCTTGCTGGTGGCGGCGCCGCCGATCATCCGGGGAGCCCCGCCGATGGAGATGTTGGCCACGCCGGGGAGGTTGACGTTCAGGCCGTTGGGGCCGAACAGCTGCTGGGTCGTGATGATGTTGGTCGGGGCTCCGGCCTTGTCGAGGATCCGCAGCAGCGGGGTCTCCGGCGTGACGTTCCCCGGCCCGTAGAACACCTTGCCGGTCTTGCCGTCGGCCGTGGTCCGCAGCACCCACTCGCCGGCGAACTCCAGCGTGAACTGCTGGGGCAGGCCGGCGAAGAACGTGATCGGGGCGATCGTCTCGCGGGTCTCGCTGGCCAGGCCGAACTTGCGGATCGGCGACGACGTCCCCTCCTGGGGAACCAGGAACGTGTGGGACCGGGACTGCGACACGCCCCGGGCGGGATCTGACGCGCTGGTCGACAGCGTCGGGTTCGGTGCGCCGATCAGGCCGAGGTTGGCGGCGTAGCCGAGCCCGTAGGACAGGTCAGTCCCGGTCGTGCAAGCGGCGTTGGCCTTGCTCTGGGCCTGGCCCCGAAGGAGGCTGGCACTGAGGAGGGGCGGGACGTTGACCGGCCCGACCTCCGTCGTCACGAGCTGGGTCGACGGCGGGGCCTTGGCCTCGGCGATGCTGCCGGGGATGACCTGGTTCGGGTCGCTCTTGCCGACGGCCAGGCCGACCTCGAGGCCACTGCCCCGCCCGAAGGCGTTGCCGGCGGCGAGGGCCGGCGCCACGACCCGGGCCATCTCGTTGGTCGTCTGGACGAGCGGAGCCGAGGAGAAGGTGGCGCCCGAGAAGGCGGCGTCAAGGTTCTCGAGTCGCTGGCCGCCGGCCTGGAGCAGGTCGGTGTGGATGACGCTGGCCGTGCCGTAGGCGGCATAGCCATTGGCCGGCAGTCCCTGGAACAGGGCGGCGGCGGCCGCCGCCTGAAGGGCCTTGGGCGACAAGCGGTTGCCCGAGGCGTGCCGCTTGACCGGCGGCGCAGGCGGCCCGGCCTTGGGCGGTGCGGGCGACGGCGTGACGCCCGGCACCGGGACGGGCGGCGGCACGGGCGACGGCGCGGCCGCCAGCGGCGGGACGACGCCGGCCAGCGGCGGGACGGCGCCCGTCAGCGCGGCCAGCGCCGGGTCGACGGCGCCGAAGAGCTGTGTCACGCCGCCCGGCAGGCCGGGAAGGGCGAGGTCGGGGTCGGCCAGCACCCCGGGATCGATGGCCGGGGCCAGCGGGGCGAGCCCGCCCAGTGCCGCCGGCATGACCCCGGAGCCGCCGGCGGCGGACCCGGAGAAGGCATTGACGGGCTGTGACCGGCCGACCGGCCCGGTCGGGACGGCAGCCATGGCGGTGCCGGCGAACAGGAAAAGGGCGGAGGCCGTGGCTATGACGAAGCGCTTCATGTGACCCTCCAGCGGCGAGCGGCGCACGTCCTCTACCCCTCGGACCTGGTAATAACACCCA
>JAUZEX010000143.1 GCA_030838815.1 Actinomycetota bacterium | reverse complement strand
CGTGGCCGTGCTCGGCGGCATGGACGTCGACGTCGACGACGGTGCGACCGGCAGGTCGGCCGCTGCCACCTGGAGCGCGCCGTGGCCCGGAGCGATCCCGGCGGGCGACGCGCCGACCCAGGTCGAGGCGCCGACCAGCGCCGCGGCCAGCAGTGGTTTGGCCAGGGCCCCCCGGACGAGTAAGGCTCGCATCGCCGCTAGCACATCACACCGGGCGTCCCAGGGAAAGGACCCGAAAGCCCGCGCGCCCCGATTGACGTCGTACCGGAGAGCGCTGCTAGAGTGTGTGAATCAATTCACAAGCAGGTGGATTCCCATGTTTTCCCACGGAAGCCTCAGCCACTAGGGTGCGCCGGATGCAACTGACGGCCGCGGGCGTCGGCCAGCTCCCCCAGCTCGAAAGGACTCCCACGACGTTCCCCGGAGACGACCGGAAGCGCGTCGAGCGAAGCTACCTCCAGTTCGCGGGGGTCGGCGTCCAGTTCGCGGCCACCATCCTGATCCTGACGCTGTTGGGCATCTGGCTGGACGGGCGGGCCGGGACGGGCTCCCTCTTCACCGTTCTCCTCCTGCTGTTCGGGTTCGTGGGGGCGACATACAGCCTCATCCGCCAGGTGCTCGGGCCGACGAAGCCGGGGCCGGGGAAGAAGCAGTGAGCCGCACCGCCTCCCAGGGCCTCGTCATGGTCGGCGGGTTCATTGCCCTCCTGGTCGTCACGGCGTTGGCCTTCGTCAAGCCCGACGGCGACGGGGCGCGGGGCGCGGCCATCGGAGCCGGCCTGGGGCTGGTCAACCTCGCCCTCGGCTACGTGGTCACCCGGCGCTCGCTCCGCTACGGGATGAAGTCGGCCATGGCCACGCTGGCCGGCGGGTTCATCGCCCGGCTGTTCGTGGTCGTCGCCATGATCCTGCTCTTCCGGCGGACGGGGTCGGTCGACCCGGCCGCCTTCGCCCTCACCTTCCTGGTGTTCTTCTTCGCCTACCTCGGGGTCGAGATGATTCTCGTCGAGCGCTCGTCCAGCCCAACCTCCGTGAAGACTGCGCCGGAGGCCGTGTGATGTTCCTCGCTGCCGCGGACGTCGTCCGCGAACTCCTCGACCACCCGACCGGCAATGGATTCAGCGCCCACCAGTACCTCCTCATCGGCATCGCCGTCTTCACCATCGTGCTTTTCACCGTGATGGCCAGGAGAACCACCACCGGGCCGCCCAAGAAGAGCCTCTTCGGTCTGCTCGAGTTCACGATGGTCTGGATCCGGGACGAGATCGTCTACCCCTGGCTGGGCCCGGAGCGGGGCCGGAAGATGCTCGGCTTCTTCTGGACCCTCTTCTTCTTCATCCTCTTTTCCAACATCGTCGGTCTGGCGCCGTTCCCGTTCAACCCCTGGGACCGCACCGCCACCGGGAACCTGGCCGTGACCGGTGCGCTGGCGCTGATCGTGTTCGTCGTGGTCCAGGGCGCCGGCATGATCCAGAAGGGCCCCGTCGGGTACTGGGTCCACCTCGTGCCTCCGGGAACCCCGATCTTCCTCTGGCCCCTGGTGTGGATCATCGAGTTCATCGGGCTCTTCACGAAGCCCTTCGCCCTCACGGTCCGGCTCTTCGCCAACATGACCGGCGGGCACGCCATCCTCCTGGTCCTGTTCGGCTTCCTCTACTTCGTCCCCCATGCCAACAAGGGCGTCATCGGCATCCCGTCGACCATTGCCGCGTTCGGCTTCATCCTCTTCATCATGTTGTTCGAGGTCCTGGTCGCCCTCATCCAGGCCTACATCTTCACTGTCCTCTCGGCCATCTTCACGAGCTTGGCCGTGGCCGAGGAACACTAGAAAGGAAACAGAGAATCCATGCACGCATTGCTCGTACCGCTGGTCCTCGCCCAAGCCGCAACGCAGTCAGAGCAGTTCTGGGGCTGGGGCCTGATGGGCGCCGGCCTCGGAGCCGGGATCGCGGCCATCGGTGCCGGGATGGGTATCGGTCGCATCGCGTCGAGCGCCACGGAGTCGATCGCCCGCCAGCCCGAGGCGGCCAACGACATCCGTGGTGTGACGATCATCACCGCCGCCTTCATCGAGGGCGTGTGTCTGTTCGCCGTCGTGGTCTGCCTGCTCGTCCAGGGCACCGCCAAGGGCCCGGCGTAAGCCAATGAGCCTGGCCCTGGTGTTCGCCGCCGCAGCTGAAGGTGGCGGCGGCAGCTTCACCGACCTCAAGATCTCCACGGCCATCTGGGCCTGGGTCGCCTTTCTCACCACCTTCTTCATCCTGAGCAAGGTGGCGTGGCCCGGCCTGGCGGCCAAGATGGAGGCCCGCGAGCTCCGGATCGCCGAAGGCCTCAAGGCGGCCCAGGAGGCCGAGTCGCGGGCCGAGGAGATCGCAGAGAAGCAGGAGCAGCTTCTGGCCGAGGCCCGCCAGGAGGCGCAGAAGCTCCTGGCCGACGCCCGGGCGGCGGCCGAGAACGTGAAGGGCGACCTCCTGCGACAGGCGCAGGAGGAGATCGCCGCCGAGCGCGACCGGGCCAAGAAGGAAATCGGCCTCGAGCGCAACAAGGCGATCGAGGAACTGAAGCAGGTCACGATCGACCTCACCCTCGAGGCCTCGGCCCGGCTCCTCCAGCGTGAGCTGCGCGACGAGGACCACCGGCGGCTGGCCCGCGAGGTGGTCGAGGAGGTCGCGAGCCGGCTGTGAGCGCCGTATCGGAAGCCGCCGCCCGGGTCTACGCCGGAGCCCTCTTCGGCCTGGGTCGCGACGAGGGCTCGCTGGCCCAGATCGCTGCCGACCTCCACGCCTTCGCCGACGTGCTCCACGGGCTCGACGGCGACCTGCAGGCCTTCTTCACCCTGCCCCAGCTCCGGCGGGAGGAGAAGCGGCGGATCATCAACCTGGCTTTCGGGGACAAGGTCGGCCGGCCGGTGCTCGGGCTGCTCAACGTCCTGGTCGACAAGCGGCGGGAGCAGCTCTTCGACACGATCGTGGCCGAGTTCGACACGATGCTCGACCGGCACGATGGGCGGGTCCAGGTCAACGTGACGTCGGCCCGCAAGCTCGACGCCGATCTCGCCGACGCCCTGAG
>JAUZEX010000079.1 GCA_030838815.1 Actinomycetota bacterium | reverse complement strand
GTCGTCGTCGAGAACGCCGGCGGGCTCACGTCGCTGGAGGCCTTCGCCACCGGCGTCCCCGTCGTCAGTTACCGGCCGATCCCCGGCCACGGTCGGGACAACGTCGCCTCGATGCGCCGGGCCGGTGTCACGACCGTCCCCGCCGACGACGCGGCGCTGGTGGCGGCGGTGGACCGGCTCAGCCGCCCCGGCCCGGAACGGTCGGCCCAGCTGCGCGCCGCGGCGGCCATGTTCGACGCCGACCCCGTCGACGCCATCCTCGAGTTGGCCGCCGCCGGGGTCCGGACCGGCTGACACGGCGACGGGGACAGGGGGCGGTGGCGGTGCCGTCCCGAGGGTGTCGCCCTCAGATGATCGACGTAGTGAAGCCGCCGTCGATGTTGTAGGCCACCCCGGTCACGAAGCGGGCCCGCTCCGAGGCCAGGAAGACGACGAGCCCGGCGACGTCGGCCGCCTCGCCGTAGCGCTTGAGCGGCACCAGCTGGGCCAGCCGGCCGAACACCTCGTCCCGGGTCGATCCGCGGCCGGCGGCGATCATCGAGTCGGCGAGGCGGTCCCACAGCGGCGTGTGGATCAGGGCCGGGCACACCGAGTTGACCAGGATGTCGTCGCCGGCGAGTTCGGTGGCCATCGATTTCGAGAAGCACAGCAACGCCGCCTTCGCCGCCTCGTAGTCGACCAGCCCCGGGATCGGCGAATGGGCTCCCACCGCGTTGACGAAGATGATGCGCCCGCCGCCGTCGCGGCGCATGTGGGGGACCACCGACCGGGTGAAGCGCACCGCGCTGTGCAGGTTGAGGTCGAGGCAGGCCTGCCACTCGTCCTCCGATGTGTCGAGGGTCCGGTTCGACCACGCTTCACCGGCGTTGTTGACCAGCACGTCGATCCGGCCGAACCGCCCGATCACCTCGGCCACGACCCGTTCCACGTCGTCGGGGCGGGTCACATCGGCGGGGATCCCGACGGCGTCAACCGCCCGGCTGCGCAGTGCGGCAACCGCCTCGTCCAACGCCGCCCGGCCCCGGGCGCAGATGGCCACCGCGCTTCCCTCGGCGGCGAACTCCTCGGCGATCGCCCGGCCGATCCCCCTGCTCGCCGCCGTGACCAGCACCGTCCTGCCCGCCAACCCGAGATCCATCGCCGAACCTCCCCTGTGCGCCGAACCGCGCTTTGTCCGTCGGACCGGTCATCTCCGACCCGGGCCGCGAGGCGGTCTCCGGATTTCGCCCTCCCCGCCGCCGACGAACGACGCGAGGGTCTGCACGGCGGCATTGGCGAGAAAGCCCAGCAGCAAGCCACCGAAGAGGGCGGGGACCACGACGGCGGTGATGAAGCGGACGATGAGGATCAGGGCCACGGTGCCGACGAGCACGACTCCTCCATGCCGAACCGACCTCCACAACGCCGCCCTCGGGCAAGGTACCCCGCCGCGTCGCTCCCGCCGCGGATGCGGGCCGACGACCGCTCAGTGGCGGCCGGCCGTCGATGTTGTCGTTGTCGGCCGCGTCGTCGTTGTCGTTGTCGGCAGCCCCGGCGTGCTGCCCCCGAGTTGCGCCAGAGCGGCGAGGGCGTCGTCCACGGTCCGCACCGTGATGACCCGCATCGACCCGGCGTGACGCTTGGCGTCGTGTTCCTCGTCGGGCGGTACGAGGAAGGCCACCGCGCCGGCCCGCCGGGCGGTCACCGCCTTCTGGGCCGCGCCGCCGACCGGGCCGACGCGGCCCTGGTCGTCGATGGTGCCGGTGACGGCGACCTTGCGGCCGCCGGTCAGGTCCCCGGCGGAGAGATCGTCGATCAGGGCCAGGGTGAAGGCCAGGCCTGCCGAAGGACCTCCCACCTGACCGGTGTCGATGCTGACCTTGACCGGGGAGTCGTAGCGCAGGTCCTGTGTCTGGAGCCCGATCCCGACCCGGGGTCTGCCCTTGCCGTCATCGCCGGCCCGGACCTCCACCGTCTGGGTCCCGCCGGTGCGCCCGACGGTGAACACGACGGTGTCGCCGGGCTTACGGCGCCCGACGGCACTGACCAGCTCCTCGGCCAGCGTGACCGCCACGCCGTCGACGGCGGTGATCACATCGCCCGTCCGCAGCTTCCCGTCCGCCGGACCCTGCGGGGTGACCTGGACCACCGCCACCCCGCTGCCGTGGGCCGTGACCGGGTAGCCGAGTCGCTGGAGGGCCACCTTGGTGGCGGTCAGCTTCGAGTCCGTCATGGCCTGGACGTTCTCCTGGTCGTACGTCTTCCTGGGCGTGCCGCCGGTGATGTCGCGCTGCGAGACCACGGCGTCGTCCCGGCTCAGCCAGCCCCGCAGCACCGCCAGGACGTTCGCGTCGCCGAGAAGGCTCACCGTGGTGAAGAGGACCTGGCCCTGATGCTGGAAGCTCGGGGCGCCGTCGACCTTGACCAGGGGTTCCACCGCGGTGGCGTTCCCGGGGCTCAACACGTAGTACGGGACCTTGACGAGTTGGCCCGCCAGCACCAGGGCCACCGCCACGACGCCGGCGACGGGCGCGAGCCATCTCCGGCGTCGTCGGCGTGGCGCTGGCGGCGTGCCGTCGGGCCCGATGGTGGGCTCTTGGCCTGGCGGGGGAGGGACGGTGTGGATGGAGCGGCTCCGTGGGTCGGCTCGGCCCGGGAGCGTACCGGCCCGTCCGCACGATGGCCCGTCACGCGCTGCTTCGAGCCTGAGGCCTCCTCCGCCCCGTCAGGGGACGTCGGGTGAGGAGATGTCCGGTGTCATACGCCGACCTCCACCGTCACCGTGCCGGGCCTGCGAGCCCGCAACGGGACAGCCAGCCGTGGGAGTGATCGCCGAACGGGCCCTGGAGCGGAGCGGGTTGGCCACTCGCCCAATATCCCGCCGCCGCCGAGGGGAGGAGGGCGGGGTTCCCGACCGCGACGAGACCGAGAACCAGCGGTTCGAAGAGGGCCCCCTGCACGACGCAGGCCGGCGTCGAGGTGGGGGTCGGGGCGGGTTGACCGACGACGGCTGCCGGGACGGCGGGGGCGGGCATGGCGCCGGCCGGCGACGCGGTGGCCGCCGC
>JAUZEX010000073.1 GCA_030838815.1 Actinomycetota bacterium | reverse complement strand
CCGTCGAAGCGCTCGATCTGACCTACCGCCACTCCAACCTCGGACCGGGACAGGTCGTGGTCCGGGCCGAGTTCGCCGTGACCGCCCGGCCGGCCGCCGACGCCAAGGCCGAGATCGACGAGGTCGTGCGGTGGCGGCGGGCCAACCAGCCGGGCGGGAACAACGCCGGCTCGGTCTTCACCAACCCCCCCGGCGACTCCGCCGGCCGGCTCATCGACGCCTGCGGCCTCAAGGGCTTCCGGGTCGGCACCGCCTGGGTCTCCGACCGCCACGCCAACTTCTTCCAGGCCGAGCCGGACGGCCGGGGCCGCTCCGCCGATGTCGTCAGCCTGGTTCTCGAGGTCCAGCGCCGGGTGGCCGAGGACAGCGGCGTCACCCTCGTCCCCGAGCTGCGCCGGGTCGCCTTCGCCGGGATGGCCGGCGCCCGGCCCGGCGCGCCGACAGCCTGGCCCGGCGAGGACCACGCCGCCATCGCCCCCGGAGACCCGCCTTCCCCCGCAGCACCGGCGCCGGTCGTCGCCGAGGAACGCCGGAGACCCGGAGAGGGCGCTCCGTCACGAGGCCGGGCCACGTTCGCCCTGGGAGGAATCACATGAGCCGTCGTGAGGACCGTACGCAGCGGCGCGTGGTCGTCACCCGCCACACCCGGCCGCCGGCCGCCGGCCGGTTCGCCCGCCGGCCCGGACCCCGTCCGGAGGGGTGGCGGGCCAAGCTCCCCGGCGCCCTCCAGCGGCCCCTGGCCTGGCAGGCCCCGGTGGCGGGCCGGGCCGTGGCCGGCGCCGGCAAGGCCGCCGCCAGCGCCACCCGCTCCCTGCGGGACCGGCTGCGGCGCACGACGGAATGGCTGCCCCAGACGCTGGCCGGGCGGGTCCTGGCCGCCGTCGCCGCCATCGCCGTCTTCACCGGCGCGACGTGGACGACGACACGCTCCCCCCTCCTCGACGTCGACCACATCCAGGTGTCCGGCGGCGCCCTCGTCACCGCCGACCAGGCCATCACCGGCGCCGGCCTGCGCCGGGGCGAGCCCATGGTCTCGGTCGACACCGCCGCCGCCGAACGGCGCCTCGAGCGCCTGCCGTGGGTGAACACGGCGCTGGTGGAGCGGGCCTTCCCCAACACCGTCCGGATCCACCTGACGGAACGGACGGCGGCGGCCGGCGCCGCCCGCCCCGGCGGCGGGTGGGTCCTGCTCGACGGCGGCGGCCGGGTGCTGGCCGAACGGCCCGACCGCCCCGGCGACCTGCCCGAGGTGACCGGCGCCGGGGCCACCCCTCCGCCGGGCGCGGCGATGGACACCGCCCGTCCGGCGCTCGCCGTCCTCGCCGCCCTGCCGGAGCCGGTCCGCCGCCAGGTCACGGCCGTCGTCCTCGACGGCGACGCGGTCACGCTCCACACGGGGGTGAGGGAGATCCGCATGGGGCCGCCGACGTCGCTGCCGGCCAAGGTCGCGGCGCTGACCGTCCTCCTGGACCGCGTCGGGAGCCGGTCGGTGGCCGTTCTCGACCTGCGCGTGCCGACCGCGCCGGTGGTCGTACCGACCGCGCCCACCGCTGCGACCAGCATCCCTGCGCCAGGGAGGGGGGCGACCGCCCCGGTCAGCCCCGGGAAGCCGCGCGATTGAAGCCAGATAAGGGATCGCGGCAATTGCACCGCTCCGCGCAACTGGTTTAGAGTCTCGGCGCCAACCGCAGGTTCACCCCTCGTTCAGGCTCAAGTAGAGCTTCAAGCGAAAGATCTGTGGGGTGCCCCGAAGGTGACCGGGGGCTGGGATGGTCACCAGGATTCTTCCCCATGCAGTACTGCTGGACTGCTGGATCCCTTGCAGGACAACGTTTTTCCAAACCGGCCAGGTAGGTCGCGGTCTCGAAAGCCGCGAGGGAGGGCCGGGCACTGGCGAGCTTGGCGAATAGCCACGAGCACGAGAGAAGGTTTGCAATGGTGGGCGCTCCTCAGAACTACCTGGCCGTGATCAAGGTCGTCGGTGTCGGCGGCGGTGGGTGCAACGCGGTGAACCGGATGGTCGACGCCGGCTTGAAGGGCGTCGAGTTCATCGCCATCAACACCGACGCTCAGGCTCTCCTCAGCAGCGAGGCCGACGTCAAGCTCGACATCGGTCGCCAGCTGACCCGGGGCCTCGGCGCCGGGTCCGACCCCGAGGTCGGCCGGCTGGCCGCCGAGGAGCACCGCGACGAGATCGAGGAGGTCCTCAAGGGGGCCGACATGGTCTTCATCACCGCCGGCAAGGGCGGCGGGACGGGGACGGGCGGCGCGCCCGTGGTGGCCGAGATCGGCAAGCAGCTCGGTGCGCTGACGGTCGGCGTCGTGACCCGGCCGTTCGCCTTCGAGGGCCGGAAGCGCTCCATGCAGGCGGAGGACGGCATCCGCAAGCTGAAGGAGAAGGTCGACACCCTCATCGTCATCCCCAACGACCGGCTCCTCCAGGTCGTCGACGACAAGACCGCGCTGGTCAATGCCTTCAAGGCCGCCGACGAGGTGCTTCTCCAGGGCGTGCAGGGGATCACCGACCTGATCACGACGCCCGGCCTCATCAACACCGACTTCGCCGACGTGAAGATGATCATGACCAACGCCGGCTCGGCGCTCATGGGCATCGGTCTCTCCGCCGGCGAGGGCCGGGGTGTCAACGCCGCCCGGGCCGCCGTGTCCAGCCCGCTGCTGGAGGCCGGCATCGAGGGTGCCCGCGGGATCCTGCTCAGCATCGCCGGTCCGTCCGACCTCTCGCTCCACGAGGTCAACGAGGCCTGCGAGCTCATCGCCTCCGCCGCCCACCCCGACGCCAACATCATCTTCGGGACGATCATCGACGACGCCCTGGGTGACGAGGTGCGGATCACGGTGGTGGCCGCCGGCTTCGACCGTTTCGACGGCGAGCGGCCCCGGGCCACCGAGCGACGGGTGGTGGACCTCCGCTACCACGACGACGCGACCGGCCCGCTCGACGAGCTGGACGTGCGTGAGGAGCTCGTAGAGGACGAGTTCGACGTCCCATCCTTCATCAACCGGCCCTAGCGCCCGTCGCCTTGGCCTGGATCCGGCTCGACCTCGCCGAGGCCGAGATCCTCTTCAGTGACCGGACCGGAGGGGTCTCGGCACCACCGTTCGACACGGCCAACGCCGGCTACTCCCGGGGCGATGACCCGGCCCACGTCGACGAGAACCGCGGTCGTATCGGCGCCGCGTTGGGAGGTCGCGGCGCGGATCCGGTCGACTGGATCTCGCTGCACCAGGTCCACGGCGCGACGGTCTATGCCGCCGACCGGAACTCCCCGGGGGCACCCCGGACCCCGGGCGGCCCGACGGCGCCGCAGGCCGATGCGTCGGTCAGCGCCGACCCCGGGGCCGTGCTGTCCGTGCTGACCGCCGACTGCGGGCCGGTGGCGCTCGTCGCACCGGGGGTGGTGGCGGCGGTCCACGCCGGTTGGCGGGGCGTGGCGGCCGGCGTCCTTCAGGCGGCGGTGGCCGAGGTCCGTCAGCGGACGGCCGGGCCCGTCCGGGCCGTCCTCGGACCGTGCATCCACCCGGAGTGCTACGAGTTCTCGCCCGCCGACCTGCCCTGCCTCACCGAGCGCCTCGGGCCCGACGTGGTGGGGAAGACCTCCACCGGCCGGCCGGCCCTCGACGTCCCCCGGGCCATCCGCCTGGCTCTGGCCGGAGCGGGCGTGACCGACGTGACCGACGTCGACGTCTGCACCGCCTGCTCGCCCAACCACTTCTCGCACCGGCGCGACGGTCGCACCGGGCTCCAGACGATGCTGGTGGCGGCGAAGTGAGGTCGGTGGCCGCCCGCCCGGAGGACGTCGCCGTCCGGTTGACGGCGGTGCGGGAACGCCTGGCCGACGCCGCCGGCCGGGCCGGGCGCCCGGCGTCGGACGTCCGGCTCGTGGTGGTCACCAAAGGGGTGCCGCCGCCGGTGGTGCAGGCGGCGCTCGACGCCGGCGCCACCGACCTGGGCGAGAGCAAGGCCCAGGAGTTGCTGGCCAAGGCGCCGGAGCTCGCTCTCCCCGGGGCCGCCCCGAACCCCGGAGGGCAGCCGACCTGGCACTTCATCGGTCGGCTGCAGCGCAACAAGGTCGCCGCCCTGGCGCCGCTGGTCGACCTCTGGCAGTCGGTCGACCGGCTGGAGCTGGGCCGGGCCATCGCCGGGCGCGCCCCGGGGGCGTCGGTGCTGGCCGAGGTCAACGTGGCCGACGACCCGGCCAAGGCCGGCGTCGCCCCCGACGAGGCCCCGGCCCTGGTCGACGGGCTGCGGTCGGCCGGGCTGGCCGTCGACGGGCTGATGACCGTGCCGGCGGCGGGCCGCGACCCCCGTCCGGCCTTCGCCGCCCTGGCCGCCCTCGCCGACCGTCTGGGCCTGGCCGAGGTGTCGATGGGCATGAGTGACGACTTCGAGGTGGCGGTCGAGGAGGGGGCAACGATCGTCCGCGTCGGCCGAGCGATCTTCGGCCCCCGTCCCCAGGGCCGCTGAAGGGATCCCCGATGGGAAGCGCCGAGTCTGCAACGATAGGGATGCCGGAGAAGGAGGGCAGTTCGATGGCTGCGATGTGGCGGCGGGCAATGGTGTACCTGGGCCTCGTCGACGAGCCGGAAGATGAGGACGGAGTCGGCATGGTCTCCCGCCCCCCCGACCCCGGCCCCAACGTGCGTCCCCTGAGCCGCGACGACGGCCCGGCGGCCGCGCCCCGTCCGAGCGTGGTGCGGACGATGCCCTCCGCCTCCACCGCCGCCCGGGTCCACGTGGTCGAGCCCCGGGGCTTCAACGACGCCCAGGAGGTCGGCGACCGCCTGAAGGCGAACCAGCCGGTGATTCTCAACCTGCAGGGCCTCGACCGGGATCTGCAGCGCCGGCTGATCGACTTCTCCAGCGGCCTGGCCTACGCCCTCGGCGGCTCGATGTCGCGGGTGGCCGACCAGGTCTTCCTGCTCACCCCGTCCAATGTCGAGGTCTCCCAGGAGGAGAAGGAGCGCCTCCAGGCCCGCGGCTTGTTCCGGGCCTGAGCGCCGCCATTAGCCCCGCGTGAGAGTCCTCTGCCAGCTCCTCAACCTGTACTTCATCATCCTCTTCGCCCGGGTGATCCTGTCGTGGTTCCCGCTGCAACCGGGAACGGCGCTGGCCTCGATCGCGTCGATCATCTACCAGATCACCGAACCGGTGATGGGGCCCGTGCGCCGGATCATTCCGACCGTGGGGATGATCGACATCTCGCCGATCGTGGTGTTCTTCGGGCTCCGGATCATTCAGGGCGCCATCGGCTGCTGACCACGGACCGTAGCTGGGTCCACCCTCTTGGGGTGGGTGATCGTTAGGATCGACGCATGGACGTGACCCCTCATGATCTCCGGAACGCCGAGCTGAGGGAGGCCTTCCGGGGTTACCGGCCCGAAGAGGTCGAAGAGCTCCTCGAGCGGGCGGCCGTCACCCTCGAGCGGATGCACGAGCGCAACCGGCAGCTCCAGGAGAAGGTCGGAACGCTCGAATCCGAGGGTTCGACCGCCAAGGAGATGGAGAGCGTGCTCCGCCAGACGCTCCTCCTCGCCCAGCGCACCGCCGACGAGACGGTCACCACCGCCCACGAGCGGGCCCGCCAGCTCGTGGAGGAATCGGAGGACCGCGCCCTCACGCTGACGAGCGAGGCCGAGCAACAGGCCCGGATCGTCGGTGAGGCCCAGCGCCAGAAGTACGAGGCGATTGTGGCCGAGCTGTCGGCCCGGCGCGATCTCCTCACGCTCGACATCGACGCCCTCGAGCGGGTGCAGGCCGACTACCGGGGACGGCTGCGGGCGATCCTGGAGAAGGAGCTGGAGGACCTCGACCGGCGGGCCGCCCTCCCGTCGCCGGTCCGGCCCGACATGCACGAGATCGACCTCTCGGCGGTCTCCGGGCTCAACCCGGCGGCGCCGGAGACGACGAGCGTGGCGGAGCCGGCGTCGCCCTCGGCATCGGTCGGGGCCGCGTCCATGTTCCGGCGTCCCTCCGACGAGACCGAAGGCGGCCCGCCGACTGAAGCGCTGGTGGTTCTCGACGAGGAACTGGCCGACTCGGGCCCGTCCGGAGCGAGCGCCCGCCGCCGTGCCTGACCGGCCCCTTTCCGGGCCGCTGGCCATCACGCTGCCGGGTAGAGTCCGCCGCTACCATCTTCCGTGGTCATAGCCATACCGAGGGCGGTGCGCTCGTGCTCCTCGTGAGCTTCCTCCTGGTGATCGTCGCCACGATCTTCCTCTTGTCGGGGCTCTTCCTCACCAAGGATCTCGCGCTCATCTTCATCTCGATTGCCTGCTCGGCGCTGGCTGGCATCGTGCTCGTCGTCGCCGTCATGAAGAGCCGGCCGCGGCCGGGCGCGGTCGCCACCGACGGCAGCGGGCCGGCCCCCGTGCCGAGCCCCGTGGCGGCCGAGACGCCGGCCGAGCGCCGGCCGGTGGCCCCCCGGCGGGCCGACGGCCGCGAGTTCCCCATCCCCGACTACGACTCGTTGGAAGTGGTCGAGGTGCTGCCCCTGCTCGGTGACCTGGAGCCGGCCGAGCTGGAGATGGTGCGCCAGCGGGAGGCGTCGGGTCGGGCCCACCCCTGGATCCTGGCCCGGGTCGACGCCCTGCTCGAGGCCGAGGCGGACGCCGACACCTCCGAGCACGCCTGGGCCCCGGGGCCGATGGGCGCCGGAGCGGGCAGCCCCGGCGGCCCCGGCAGCCGTGACAGCCGGCGGCTCGACGAGGACGACGACGAGGACATCGTCGAGGTCGAGCCCGATGACGCCAACTGGGCCTCCCCCCGCGACCGCGACTGGGCCGCCTCGGACTTCGAGCTCGACTCGGAGTCGGACTACGACGACGGCATCTCGGTGGTGCGGGACTTCCCGATCGACCGCTACGACGACCTGCGGGCCAACGAGATCCTGCCCCTGCTGACCGGCCTCGACAGCGAAGACCTGAAGATGGTGCGCGAGGAGGAGGGGGCGGGGAAGGGCCGGGCCAGCATCCTGTCCCGCATCGACGCCCTCCTGGCCCGAGACCTGCCCGCCGGCGCCCGCCCGGGGCCGGTCCGCCGTCCCGCGGCGACCAAGGCGGCGCCGTCCCGGGCCGCGGCCGGCCTGCCGATCGAGGGCTACGACAACCTGACCGTCCCCCAGATCGTGGCCCACCTCGTGAGTCTCAGCCCGCCCGAGCTGCGCCAGCTCCGCACCTACGAGAAGCGCCACAAGAACCGGGCCGGCGTCCTCACCCGAATCGAGGGGGCCCTCAAGGCCCGCTAGCGGACCGGGCGTTCTTCACCGCGGGCGCTGGCGCGGTGACGAACGCCGGAACGCGGATCAGGCCGCGGCCGGGTCGGCGATCTCGAGCGCCACCGTCACGGGGGTGGACTCGACGTCGACGACCTCGCCCGACGCTGACTCGCCCGGGTTGACCTGCCAGGCGACGGCGAGGACCTCGCCGGCGATCCAGGGGCCGTGGCGCTCGGCCGCCTCGGCCACCGGCCCGTCGGCCCAGAGCCGGACCTTGATCCGGTCGGCGATGGCCAGCCCGCGGGCCCTGCGGTGGTCGTTGACGGCCCGGGCCAGCTCCCGGGCCAGGCCCTCCAGCCGCAGGTCCTCGTCGACGTGGAGGTCGAGGGCCACGGCGTAGGGCCCGTCCTGGGCGAGGGCGAACTCCTCGTGCTCCTCGGCCCGCACCTCCAGGTCGCCGGGGCCGAGGACGATCGCTGTCCTTTCGGGGACACCCCCTTCCCCCGGGCCGTCGATCGTGAGGGTGTAGCTCCCGGTCTCCTCCAACGACCGGCTGACCTCGGCGCCGTCGGCCGCGGCCAGGGCGGCCTTCACGGCCGGGAGCTTCGGACCCAGGCGGGGGCCCAGCACGCGGAAGTTCGGGACGACCGAGTAGCGGATCAGCCCGGCCAGGCTCTCGACGACCTCCAGCGCCTTGACGTTGAGCTCCTGCGACACCTGGGCCGCCACCTCGGGCGACAGCCGGACGGCGCCGGGGACGAGGAGGAGCGCCCGCCGCAGCGGCTGGCGGACCTTCATCCTCGCTTCGCCGCGGGCGGCCCGCCCGAGGGCGACGAGCCGGCGGGCGAGGGCCATCTCGGCCTCGAGATCGGTGTCGATGGCCGACTCGTCGGCGGTCGGCCAGTCCTCCAGGTGGACCGACACCTCGCCCCTCCCGGTGGCCAGCACGCCGTAGATCTCGTCGGCCACGAAGGGCGTGAACGGCGCCAGCAGCAGCGCCACGGTGGACAGGGCCTGGTGGAGGGCGACGAAGGCCCCGGGGTCGGACGCCTTCCAGAAGCGGGGCCGGCCCCGGCGGACGTACCAGTTGGAGAGGTCGTCGACGAAGCCCTCCAGCGTCTGGGCCGCGGCCAGCGTGTCGTAGCCCTCGAGCGCGTCGGTGACGGCCTTCACCGTCGCCTCCCGCCGCGACGCCAGCCACCGGTCGAGCACGTGCTCCGACACCGGCGCCGCCGGGGCCGGGTCGAAGCCCTCCAGGTTGGCGTAGGTGACGAAGAACGACAGCGTGTTCCACAGCGTGAGGAGGAACTTGCGGATCGACTCGTCGATGCCCTCGCCGTAGACGCGGCGGTTCGTCCACGGCGACCCGGCCGAGAAGAAGTACCACCGCAGCGGGTCGGCGCCCTTGGTGCGGAAGATCTCCCAGGGGTCGATCACGTTCCCCTTCGACTTCGACATCTTGGCGCCGTCCTGGTCGACCACGTGGGCCAGGCAGACGACGTTGCGGTAGGGCGCCTGCCCGAAGACCAGCGTGTTCACGGCCAGGAGGGAGTAGAACCAGCCCCTCGTCTGGTCGATCGCCTCGCAGATGAAGTCGGCCGGGAAGCGGGCGTCGAAGACCCCGTCGCCGGCGAAGGGGTGGTGGAACTGCGCCGCCGGCATCGAGCCGGAGTCGAACCAGGCGTCGAGGACGGGCTCGAGCCGCGTCGCCTCGGCCCCGCAGCGGTCACTCCCGGCGGACACCCCCTCGACCCCCGGGGCCGGGCAGGGGAAGGTGACCTCGTCGACGTAGGGCCGGTGGAGGTCGAGGTCGGTCAGGTCCCGCCCGGCGAGGGCGGCCAGCTCGGCCACCGACCCGATACAGGTGTCGTGGGGGACGGGGCCGGCGCAGCGCCACACGGGCAGCGGCGTGCCCCAGTACCGGTCCCGCGACAGGGCCCAGTCGACGTTGTTCTCCAGCCAGTCGCCGAAACGGCCGTGCTTGATGTGCTCGGGATGCCAGGCGATCGACTCGTTCTGCTCCAGGAGCGCGGCCTTCTCAGCCTGCGTCCGGGCGAACCAGGAGGTCTTGGCGTAGTAGATGAGCGGCGTCCCGCAGCGCCAGCAGTGGGGATAGGAGTGCTCGTAGGGCTCGACCTTCTCCAGCCGGCCGGCGGCCCGGAGGGCGTCGATGATGCCGGGGTCGGCCTCTTTCACGAACAGCCCCGCCCACGGCTCGACCACAGCTTCGAAGCGCCCCGCGGCGTCGACCGGGTTGAGCGTCGGCAGCCCCTCGGCGTCGGCGACCTCCCGGTCCACCTCGCCGAAGGCGGGCGCCAGATGGACGATCCCCGAGCCGTCGACGGTGGTGACGAAGTCGGCCACCACCACCCGGTTCGCATCTCCGTCGACGGGGACGAAGTCGAACGGCCGCTCGTAGTGCAGCCCGGCCAGATCGGCGGCGGTGAGCGTCTCGACGATCTCCCAGCCGGCCTCGTCGGCGGCGCCGACGACGGCCTCGATCCGGTCCCGGCCGAGGACGACGTCGCGCTCCACCCCCGGCCGGCGGACCCGCACGTACTCCACCTCGGGGCCGACCGCGGCGCCCACGTTGGAGATCAGCGTCCAGGGCGTCGTCGTCCACACCAACAGGTCGTAGGCACGATCGACGAGGGGGAACCGCACGTAGACCGAGTCCTCGGTGATGTCCTTGTAGCCCTGCGCCACCTCGTGGCTGGACAGGGCCGTGCCGCACCGGCCGCAGTAGGGCACGACCTTGAAGCCCTCGTAGAGGAGCCCCTTGTCCCACATCTGGCGGATCAGCCACCAGACCGTCTCGATGTAGTCGTTGGTCAGCGTCCAGTAGGCGCCGTCGGTGTCGAGCCACATCCCCATCCGTTCGGTGAGGGCCGACCACTCCTCGACGTAGCGGTGGACGGACTCCCGGCACCGGCGGTTGAACTCCTCGATGCCGAAGTCGCGGATCTGGGTCTTCCCCGACAGGCCGAGCTCCTTCTCGACCTCGACCTCGACGGGGAGGCCGTGGCAGTCCCACCCGCCCTTGCGGGCCACGTAGCGGCCCCGCATGGTGTGGAACCGGGGGAAGAGATCCTTGAACGACCGGGCCCAGACGTGGTGGAGGCCCGGGCGGCCGTTGGCCGTCGGCGGGCCCTCGTAGAACACCCAGTCCGGCTTACCCTCCCGGCGCCGGAGGCTCTCGGCGAACACGTCGTGCTCCCGCCACCGGTCGAGGACGCGCTGCTCGAGGGCGACGAAGTCCACAGAGGAATCGACGGGGGGGAAGGCCATCCGCCGTAGGATACTGATCCCCCTTTCCGGGACGATCCCCTTTTGGCGGAGGCCTTGCCGTGTCCGAGATGAGCGACCTGTATGACGACAGCCCGGACGGCATCGTGCTCCGGATCCACGTCCAGCCCGGGGCCGGGCGCAGCGCCGTGGTCGGCCGCCACGGCGACGCCCTCAAGGTCCGGGTGGCCGCCCCGCCGGTCGACGGCCGGGCCAACGAGGCGACCCGCAGCCTGCTGGCCGAGGCGCTGGCTCTCCCCGAGGCGGACGTCGAGCTCACCTCGGGCCAGTCGTCTCGGGCCAAGCGATTCCGGCTGAAGGGGCTCGACGCCGAGGAGGCCGAGAAGCGGCTCCGGGTGGCCCTCGAAGGGGTCAACCCGACCGACGGTCGCCCGGGTCGCTCCCGCACGTAGCGGGCCTGGACCGGGCGGGAACCCCCGGGGGGCAGGTGAAGCTCCCCGGCGTATGAGCCGGTGGGAGCCCCACGCTGGTAAAATCCCCCGTTCGAAGTGCGGGCCGCTCCTGAGCGGCCCGAGGCGCGTGGAGCCGGAGGACAAGAAGGCGTTCATGGCACGAGCAGGGGCGAGCAAGTCCCTCGACAAGCCGGCTCCGAAGGCCCATCGTGCTTCCGAGGCGGTGAAACCGGCTCCGGTCAAGGCTGCGGCGAAGACCGTCCGGAAGAAGGCGGAGCCCGCCGTTGTTGCACCCAACCCAAAGGCCAAGGCGGCGAAGACCGCCCTCCCGGCGGTCACGAAGGCGAAAGGGGCCAAGCCGGCCGCCAGGGCCGGCAAGGCGGTCAAGGCCCCTCCGGCCAAGGCCGTCAACGTCGAGGCGAAGTCCGCCCCGGCGGCGAAGCCCCTCTCGACCAGGCAGTCAACTAGGGGGAGACCCCCCATCCCCAGGGACACGGAGGTAGCGGTGGCGGAAGCCCCGAAGGCCAAGAGGGCCGGTACGGCGACGAAGGCGCCGGCCAAGGCGGCCCCGGTCGCCGCCCCCGACAAGGCCTCGTCGGAGGCCGCGGGCTTCCCGGCCAAGACGCTCGACAAGCTCCGCCGCCTCCTCGAGGAGGAACGGGAGACCTACGTCCGCCAGGCCCACGATCTGGCCGCCGAGGCCGAGGCGCTCGCCGCCGAGCGGGAGCCGGGCGACACCCAGTTCGACGAGGAGTCGGGCGAGGGCGACACCCTCAACGTGGAGCGGGAGCGCGACCTCGCCCTGTCGGCTTCGGCCTCGCAGGCCGTGGAGGAGATCGACGCCGCCATCCACCGGATGGACACCGGCAGCTACGGCGTCTGCGAACGGTGCGGCAAGAAGATCGCCGTGGCCCGGCTCGAGGCGCTCCCGTTCGCCGCGCTGTGCATCGAGTGCAAGTCACGCGAGGAGCGGCGTCGCTGACCGTGGATGCCGCCACCACACGGGCGGCGCGCCGTTCTCCCGCTGGTCCGTTGGTCGTCGCCGCGGCGGTCGTCGTCCTCGATCAGCTGACGAAGGTCTGGGCGGTCAGCGCCCTGTCCGACGGGCCCGTCCACGTCATCGGGTCGGTGCTCCAGTTCCGCCTCACCCGCAACCCGGGGGGCGCCTTCAGCCTCCTCACGAACCTCACGCCCGTGCTGGCCGTTCTGGCGGTCATCATGGTCGGGTTCATCGTCCGCACCACCCGGCGGACCGACGACCTCGTCATGGCCTACTCGCTGGCCCTGGTCCTCGGCGGCGCGGTGGGGAATCTCGTCGATCGGCTGGTCCGCTCGCCGGGGTTCCTCCGGGGCGAGGTCGTCGACTTCATCAAGGTCCCCCACTGGCCGACCTTCAACCTCGCCGACAGCGCCATCACGATCGGTGTGATCTTCATCGCGGCCCGGGGCTGGAGGTCATGACCGGGGGGCTCGGGGACATCCCCCGGAAAGAGTTCGCCGTCCCTGCGTCCCTGGCCGGGGAGCGGATCGACCGGGCGGTCGCCCTCCTCACCGGCTGGAGCCGGGCCGACGTCGCCGTCCTCGTCGAGGAAGGCGCCGTGCGGGTCGGCGGCCAGCCGGTGGCCAAGAGCCGGCGGCTGGCCGAAGGCGAGGAGGTCGAGGTCGAGGGCGAGCCGGAACCGGAGGCCCTGCCCGTCGCCGAGCCGGTCGAGTTCGCCGTCGTCCACGTCGACGAGGACGTCGTGGTAGTGGTCAAGCCGGCCGGGCTGGTGGTCCATCCCGGCGCCGGCCACGAGACCGGGACGCTGGCCAGCGGGCTTCTCCACCGCTTCCCCGAGATCGCCGCGGTGGGGGAGCCGATGCGGCCCGGCATCGTCCACCGGCTCGACCGCGACACGAGCGGCCTGATGGTGGTGGCCCGTTCCCCCCGGGCCTACGACGCCCTGACCGCCGCCCTGGCCGCCCGCCCGGGGCCGGGGGTTCCCCCCGAGAAGCTGATGGAACGCCGCTACCTGGCCCTGGCCTGGGGGCGCTTCGACGCCCGCCGGGGCACGATCGACGCTCCCATCGGCCGATCGGCCACCCGCCGGACCCGGATGGCGGTGCGGGAGGCGGGCAAGGAGGCCCGCACCGGCTACGAGGTCCTCACCCAGTACGAGCATCCGGTCTGCGCCCTCGTCGAGTGCCGGCTGGAGACAGGCCGGACCCACCAGATCCGTGTCCACCTCGGCGCCATCGGCCATCCCGTCGTCGGCGACGGCACCTACGGCGGCGACCGGAACCCGCTGCAGCCGGGCCGCCCCTTCCTCCACGCCCATTCCCTGGCCCTGACCCACCCCGTCACCGGTGAGCGCCTGGAGTTCTCCGACCCGCTGCCGCCCGAACTGGCGGCGGTGCTCACCGCTCTGGAGCTATGAGCCCGAGCGGGTTCCCGGCCGCGTCGAGGTGGCCCACCCGGGCCAGGTCGACCAGGTCGGCGAGGGTGAAACCCTCCAGGATCGAGCGCATCGACTCCGACACCTTCACCCACACGTCCTGGAGGGCGCAGTGGCCCTCCCGGTGGTCGTGGGAGTCGAAGTACGTCGTGATCGGCCCGTCGGCGGCGGCCACGATGTCGGCCAGCGTGATCTCCTCCGGCGGCCGGGCCAGGACGTAGCCGCCCCCCACGCCCCGCTTCGACCGGGCCAGGCCAGCGCCTTTCACGGCCAGCAGGATCTGCTCCAGGTAGGGCTGGGGGAGACCCGTCCGCTCGGCGATCTCCTTCACCGACGTCGGCCGGTCGTAGCCGTGCAGCGCCATGGACAGCAAGGCCCGCGCTGCGTAGTCCCCCCGGGTCGACACCTTCACGTCCGCCATGGTCGCGCGACGGGCGCCCGGGGTCGACTGCAGCGGCGGACACGGCGGTTACCCTCCAGGGGATGCATGACGCCCCAAGCCAGGTACGGCCGGACTACGCCGCCGCCTCGGTGGCGGGGCTCGTGCCGGCCCTGCTCGGGCGGGGCGAGGCGTCGTGGCTGCCGGGCTGCGTGGCCGGCGCCCGGGTCACCGTCCTCCTCGTGCTGGACGGGTTCGGCTGGCGGGCGGTCGACGCCGCCCGGGCCCGGCTGCCGCGACTGGGCGGCCTCGAGGGAGGGCCGATCACCACCGTCGTTCCCTCGACCACCGCCGCCGCCCTCACGTCGATCGCCTCCGGGATGACGCCGGCCCGCCACGGCCTGGTCGGCTACCGGATGCTCCTCGGGGGCCAGGTCCTCGACGTCCTGCGCTGGAAGGTCCCCGAGGGAAAGGCTCCCGACCCGGGGGCGGTCACCCTGGTCGAATCCTCCTTCTGCGGCCGCAACGTGCCGACCGTCGTCCGGGCCGAGTTCGCCCGCACCGGCTTCACCGAGTCGCACATGCGGGGCGTCCGCTTCGTGGGCTGGCGGACGACCGCCACCCTCGTCACCCACGTCGCCCGCCTCGTCGACGCCGGCGACACCTTCGTCTACGCCTACTACGACGGCGTGGACAAGGTGGCCCACGAGTACGGAATCACCGACGGCTTCTTCTCGGCCGAGACCGTGGCCGCCGACCACCTCGTCGGAGACCTGCTCGACGCCCTGCCCGGCGACGCCGTGCTGGTCGTCACCGCCGACCACGGCCAGGTGCAGTTCGACGAGTGGGTCTCGATGGCGCCGGTGGCGGCCAACGTGCGGGCCTACGCGGGCGACGCCCGCTTCCGCTACCTCTACGCCCGGCCCGGGGCGGAGGGCGACCTTCTCAAGGCGGCGGCCGACGCCTACGGCGAGGTGGCGTGGGTCTTCGGCCGCGATCAGCTCGTCGACGAGGGGTGGCTCGGACCCGTTCCGCCCGCCGCCGACGTCCTCCCCCGGATCGGCGACGTCGCCCTGGCCGCCAAAGGCAACTTCGCCTTCGCCGACCCCACCCATCCCCACGAGACCCGCCTCCGGGCCGGCCACGGCAGCCTGACCCCCGACGAGATGCTCGTCCCCCTGCTGGCCGGCCGCGGCCGGCGACCCTGAAGGAGGAGCCGATGATCGGCTTCGTCGTGACGCTGTGCATCGAAGGACTCATCGGCGGGGTGGCGCTCCGGGCCATCCTGCCCGGGGAGCAGCAGTGGTCCATCGGGCAGACCTTCGCCTTCGGGCTCATCGCCTGGCTGGTGGTGGGCTTCGTCTTCCGGGCGATCTTCGGCGTCATCCTCGGGCTCATCCTCCCGATCGTCGTGATCGGCGGGTTGGTCCTGCTGGTGAGCCGCCGCCGCCTCACCGGAGGCGGCGGCCGTCGCCAACTTCCCCGCTGAGTCAGGAGTCACCCATGATCGCCTTCATCCTGTTCCTGCTCGTGTGGGGCGCCATCGTGGGCGGTCTCGGCCGCCTGGCCCTCCCCGGCCCCGACCCGATGTCCA
>JAUZEX010000030.1 GCA_030838815.1 Actinomycetota bacterium | reverse complement strand
GAGGATGACTACCTCGGCCGCGTCATCATGGCCCCGTCCGGCCAGACGGTGGCGCAACTGGCCCGCCAGCTGCGGGCCTGGGCCGACGGGCCGCCCCCGGCGGGAGCCTGGGAGGTCACCGACGAGGCCGGCAGCGTCCTCGATCCCGCTTCGACCCTGGAGCAGGCCGGCCTGGCCGCCGGGGACCTCTTTCGGGTCCGGCCCCTTCCGACCCGGATGGCGCAGTGACGACCGACGGCGTGGGCCCCGTCCTCCAACCGACCCAACTGGGGCGGGCGGTGGTGGCGGCCATGGAGGAGGAGAACGACGGTCTCGTCGTCCACGACGAGGGGGCCTACCTGCGGGTCCTCGCGCCCCGGGTGTGCCGCGTCAGCCGGTCGGCGGTGGAAGCCTGCGCCGGCACCCCGGTGCGGTTCCCCGGTGATCTGGAGGTGATCATGTCGTCCTTCACCGGTCTGGTGGCCATGGACGAGGACGGGGCCGTGTGGTGGCTGGCGTCCGAACCGCGGCCCGATCAGCCCTCCGACCATGGCTGAGACCGGCCGCCCGGGGCGGAAGACCTATTCGAGGCTGGAAGCGGGACGGCGCCTCCCGACCGAGTACGAGCTCGTGAGCACGGACCTCCACTACCACTATCCACGGAACTTCGAAGTCGGGCCCGAGAACCCGGTGGTCCGCTGGTACCTCGAACACCGGGAGGGCTCAGCACTGCAAGCCGGTGACTGGGAGGCCTTCGCCGATCCCCGGCGCACGACGTACCGGGCCTACAACGAGCGTCAGGACAGCCGGGAGGACGTCGTCGACGGCCTGCTCCGGGAGATCGACGACACCGGCTACGACGAACGCCTGTCCGAGGAGTGGGTGGCGTGGCTCCACGCCTGGTACGGGCCGCTGCGGTTCCCCGTCCACGGGCTCCAGATGGTGGCCGCCTACGTGGGCCAGATGGCGCCGGCGTCGCGCATCACGAACTGCGCCGCCTTCCAGGCCGCCGACGAGATCCGGCGCCTGCAGCGCATCGCCTACCGCACGGCCCAGCTCGCCGGCCATCGCCCGGGACGGGACCCGCTCGAGCACCGGGCCTTCTGGGAGGACGCCGCCCCGTTCCAGCCGCTGCGGGCGCTGATCGAACAGGTGCTGGTCACCTACGACTGGGGCGAGGCGTTCGTGGCCCTGAACGTGGTCATCAAGCCGCACTTCGACCGTCTGATCAACGCGGAGCTGGCCGGGGCCCTGGCCGCGGCCAACGGCGACCCGATCCTGCGGGGCATCCACTTCTCCCTCGACGAGGACGCCCGCTGGCACCGGGCATGGGCCGACCGGCTGGTCGAGGTGGCGGTCAACGACACGCCGGCCAACGCCGACATCATCCAGGGCTGGGTCGACCGCTGGCTGCCCCGCACCACGACGGCCGTCGAGGCGTTGGCGGAGACGGCGGCACTGGCTCCGCTCGGCTGACGGTCAGGTCACCGCGCTCGTGAGGGCGCAGAAGTGCTCGGCCGCCTCCCGCCGCTCGCCCTCGGCCAGATCGATCTCGTCGCCGTTGCTGATGGCCAGCAGCTCGTCGGGCGTCAGGCAGTAGGGGTTCTCGAGCACCATCTCTCCGACGAGGATCCGGGGATGGGTCTTGAGTAGGTCCACGACGATGCTCCCCCCGAAGCGGTCCAGGTCGTACATGCACAAGATCACCTGCGGGTAGAGCGGCAGGTAGCGGTTCATCTCCGACTCGAGGGTCATCAGCTCGCCGATGTCGGGCACCACATCGCGCATCGACCACGTCTCCACCGCCCGCACCAGGTCGAAGTGCCCCTGGTACATGACCTCGGAGATGGCCGTCTTCCAGGAGCCGATCACCTCCGCGGCCGAGAAGACCCCGGACCGGAGGTAGATGTCCCCGGACCGCAGGACATCGAGCTGTTGATCCCCTCCGGGCTCGAGGGCGGCCACGACATCGAGCGGGTCCTCCCCGTCGACGACGCAAATGCACTTGTCACCGGCCTGGAGCCCGGCGGCCAGAAAAGGAATCAATATCCGATCCCGCTGCTCTGAGCCGGCGTACAAACCGCAAAGATGGTCACCAACCCCGACATCGATGCCCCGAATACCGAAATCGACAGCCTGAGACACGGGGTCCATCCGATCACTGGCAGTGCGGGGCTTGGACGTTAAGCCTGCGGCTCCCCCGAAGTCAATTCCAGCAGGCCGAACTCCCGGGCGAACCGCACGATGCCGGCCCGGGTGCTCACGCCCAGGCATTGGCGCAGACGGGCCCGGCTGGCCTCGATGCTGCGGACCGACAGGCCGAGCAGGTTGGCGATCTCGGCGTTGGTGTAGCCCGTGGCGACCAGCCGGGCCACCGCCAGGTCCCGGGAGGTCAAACCGGCGGCCGTCACCGGTACGGGCGGGCCGGGCGAACGAGAGGGAGCATCGGTCCCGTCCAGCATCTGGTCGAGCCTTGCCCGTCGCAGCTCGAGGTTGGCAAAGCCGAAACGTTTGGTTTCGCAAGGCTGAACGGCTTCCAGCATCGCCCGAAGTTGGCTGATCTGGCGCCCGAGACGCCCCTCGTCGTCCTCGACCCCCGCGTCCTCGAGGTCGTCGGCGGTGCCGATCCACCGCCGGATCTCACCCTGCTGTCCCCGCACCGGGAGAGCCCGGAAGCCATGCCAGCGGAACACCCCGTCCGACCGTCGGATCCGGTAGCAGAGCTCGAACGGCGTCGCCGTCCGGGTGGCGTGCTCCCAGCCCAGCCGGGCCCGGCCGACGTCGTCGGGATGAACCAGCTCGACCCACTTCCACCCGTAGGTGGCCTGCCGGGGCAGCCCGGTGTACCCGGTTCCTCTTTCGTTGAAATAGTCCGTGGAACCGGCGCCGTCGGCCAGCCATACGAGATGGGGAATCGACTCCGCAATCACCTCGAAGGAGGCTCGGGCCGAACGCTCCTTACCCATTTTTGTCATGGCCATTACCTCCCACCGTGGTTGAGTCCGTTCTTACAGAATTCTGCTTAAATCCGTCTCCGATGGGAAGTGGGCCACGGATCGGCCGCCGTTTGGCAGCTGATGGACGAAGGAGCCCGGCATGACGGTTCCCCGCTCGCCGGCAGCCCCGCCCCGGAGCGATCCGGCCGTCCGGAACCTGCTGTCGTCGCTGCGGGCCCTCCTGGCGTTGACCACCCTCATGACGGAGCACGGCGACGAAGACGAGATCCTCCTGTTGGCCACCGCCGCTGTTCCGTCGCTCGGCCAGTGCCGGGCCGAGGGCGCCCACCTCGACGGAAGCTGGCGCGCCACAGGTGCCGCTCTGCGATCGAACGGCCAGCCGAAGAAGCTGGAAGACCAACTGACCCAGATGGGCGCGGCGGGCGGACCCCTCGACATCCCCGGCGAGGGCTGGGGATGGGCCTATCCCCTCACCACCCCCGGCGGCGCATCGGGCCACCTGGTGGTGGGCGCGGCGGAGGAGCCGTCGGAGCACGTGCAGTTCCTCCTGCGGACCCTCGCCCAGCAGACGGGCGTGACCCTGGCCAATGCCCGCCTCCACGCCCGGGAGCGGCAGACGGCCGAAGAGCTCAAGGTCGCCAACATGGCGCTCCACCGTCGCATCGAGATCCACGAGCGGCTGACCAAGGTCGTGGCCGCCGGCGAGGGCCAGACCGGGATCGCCCGGGCCGTCCACGAGCTGACCGGCTATCCCGTGGCCATCGAAGATCGCTGGGGGACGTTGCGGGCCTGGGCCGGCCCCGACCGGCCGAAGGCGTACCCCCGGGACAAGCCGGAGCGCCGCGAAGCGCTCCTCCGCCGGGTACAACTGTCGGGCCACCCGGTCCGGGAAAAGGGCCGGCTGCTCGTCGTGGCCTCGCCCCAGGAGGACGTCGTGGGCGTGCTCGCTCTCGTCGACCCCATCGGGACGGCGGGCGAGAAGGAGCAGGTGGCGCTGGAGCACGCGGCCACCGTCCTGGCCATGGAGTTGGCCCGCCTCTCCAGCCTGGCCGAGACCGAGCTCCGCCAACGGCGCGACCTCGTGGAGGAGCTGCTGGCCGGCGGGGACGAGGAGGCGGCCCTCAACCGGGCCCAGGCGATCGGTTACGACCTCGCCCGACCACATCGGGTGGTGATCGTCAGCTCCGATCCCGCTGATGGCGCCGGAGAGGAGCTGTTCCACGCCGTCCGGCGGGCGGCGCGGG
The DNA here is from genome assembly GCA_030838815.1 of Actinomycetota bacterium. Classification (GTDB taxonomy): domain Bacteria; phylum Actinomycetota; class Acidimicrobiia; order IMCC26256; family BP-133; genus BP-133. The sequence goes on along the minus strand of JAUZEX010000030.1, from coordinate 1,233 downwards.
ACCTGCAGATGGGATCGCTGCTCGTCACCCGGGGTGGTGGGGTGGTGCTGTTCTCGAAGCCCGACGCGCCGTGGGCGAGGTTCCAGGCGGCCGTCGACTCTCCGCTGCGCAGGACCGGGTGCCGGGTCGGCGTCGGCGGGATCTGCGAACAGCCCCGCGAGTTTCCGCGTTCCCATCGCGAGGCACAGCTGGCCCTCAAGATGCAGAAGGCCATGGGGGGCGGGCAGGGGGTCACACAGTTCGAGGACCTCGGCGTCTACCAGGTGCTGGCCGAACTGCCGGACGTCGGCTCGGTGGATCGCTTCGTGCGCCGGTGGCTCGGGGCGCTCATGGACCATGACGCCCACAAGGGGTCCGACCTCGTTGCCACACTGAGCGGCTATCTGGAGAGCGGCGGCCACTACGACACCACCGCCAACCTCCTCGCCGTGCACCGCAGCACGCTCAAGTACCGGCTCCAGCGGATCCGGGCGGTCACCGGCTACGACCTCGGTGATCCCGACACCGCCTTCAACCTGCACCTCGCCACCCGGGCGTGGCGAACCCTCGAGGCCCTGCGGGAGCCCTGACGGCGAGCTCAGTTGTCCTGACCGGACAACAGTGTCACCCCGCCGGGACATGTTCACGTCCGCCGACAGATGTCAGGTTCGTATCCATGCTGACCGAGGTGTTCGAAACGAGGCGGAACCCGATGCCCCATCGATTCCATGGCCGCGTGCAGGAGCGGACGCAGGTCCTCGGTCTGCTCGACGCCGCCGAGCAGGGCCGAGGCCGGGCCCTGATCGTCGAGGGCGACGAGGGAACGGGGAAGAGCGCCCTCCTGGCCGAGGCGGTCGACGAAGCGAGGTCGCGGGGTTTCGCGGTGGCGTCGGCGGAGGCGGCCGGGGGCCGCGAGGTCGTCCCGCTGGCACCGTTCCTGCGGGCGCTCGGAGAGCCGGCGACCGGTCCGGGCGCCTCCGCCGGTCATCAAGCCCGGGCCGACGACTCCCGCGCCTGGTTGATGGAGCAGCTGTGGCTGGTGGAGCAACTGCCACTGCTGCTGAGGGCCCACTCCGAGCTGGGCCCCCTGCTGGTGACGGTGGACGACCTCCAAGCGGCCGACCCCGCGACCCTCCTGGCGCTGCGGGTTCTCCCGCCGCGGCTGGCGCCGTCGCAGCTGGTCTGGCTGGTGACGCGCCGCGTCGGGGAGGGCGGCCCGGCGCTGGACCAGCTCTTCGACATGCTCGAGGGGGA
>JAUZEX010000335.1 GCA_030838815.1 Actinomycetota bacterium | reverse complement strand
CCGTCGGGAACGCAGATCACGGCCCGGATCCCGAACCGCTGCGCGGCCCAGGCGATCGACTGTCCGTGGTTCCCGGTCGACGCCGCGATCACCCCCCGGTCCCGTTCGGCGCCGTCGAAACGGGACAGCAGGTTGACGCCGCCGCGGACCTTGAACGCCCCGGTCGGCTGGTGGTTCTCGTGCTTGACCCACACCTCGACGCCGACGGCCCGCTCCAGCAGCGGATGGCGCAGCAGCGCTGTCGGCGACAGGTGGGGCCGGATCGCCGCCGCGGCCGAGAGGACATCGGCGAAGGTGGGGGTCATCAGCGGCGGAGCGTATCGCCCGAAGGGCGCGAACGGGCCGGGCGGCCGAGGAACGGGCCGCCGGCGGCGAGCAGCGGCGTCAGGCCGAACGGCGGCGCTGTTCCCGGCGCTCGGCGGCCGCCGAGTAGCGACGCCGGCGGGATTCGTCGCCGTCGGTGCGGTCCCGATCGGAGTCCCGGGCCCGCTCCTGCTCCCTGGCGACCCGGGCCAGCGCCCGTTCGAAGACGGCGACCGCTTCGTCGAACTCGTCCGGTGCGGCGTGACGCAGCATCGTGGCCAACGCGTCGACCCGTTCGCCCTCGGTGGTCCCCAACTGCTCCAGGAGGCTGGCCAGCCGGGGCCGGGCGAAGAAGGTAAGCCCGTCTTCGAGGAGCCGCTTGTCGAACGGGCTGAAGGCCATGTCGGGCACGATCCAAGCTCTGGCGCCCCCTGACAATGCGACAAGAAACCGTTCGCCCCCTTCGACCCCTGTGCGCCCGCCGCTTCGGCCCTTTCGCCCGATGTGAAAGAACCTTCAGACGAAGCTCACTGTGGCCTCATGGGCGGGGAGATGACTCCCCCCATGTTCAAGAACTGGCGAGCGAAGGCGCCGTGGCGCCGTATCGGGATCGGCGTCGCGGCGGTCGTGTTCCTTCTCGTGGCGGTGCCGCCGCTGCGGCGGGCGGTGTCGTTCGGCACCAGCCGGGTGATCCTCTGGGCGGCGTCGCCGATCACGCCGTTCGTCCCCGACTTCCACCGCTTCCCCGACGCCAGCCGGGTGCTGGCCGCCGACGGCTCGGAGCTGGCCGCCCTCTCCGGTGAGGACGGGCGCCGCCAGGTCATCGGGCTCGACGCCGTGCCCGAACCCGTCCGCCACGCCGTCCTCGCCGCCGAGGACGCCGACTTCTACCACCACAGCGGCACCAACCCGCTGGCCCTGGTGCGGGCCGTGGCCAGCTCGGCGCTCGGCCACGCCCAGGGCGGCAGCACCATCACCCAGCAGCTGGCCAAGCTGAACTACACCGGCAGCTCCCGCACCCTGTTCCGCAAGGTCCGGGAGGTCTTCTACGCCAGTGCCCTCGAGGAGCGCTACAGCAAGGACGACCTGCTGACCCGCTACCTCAACCAGGTGTACTTCGGCGAGGGCGCCTACGGGATCTTCGCCGCCGCCCACGAGTTCTTCGGCGTCGACCCGGCGCAGCTGACCCCGGCCCAGGCCGCCACGCTGGCGGGCAAGATCCGCTCCCCCAGCGCCCTCGACCCCCGCACCGGTCCCGACGCCGTGGTCAAGCGGCGCGACCAGGTGCTGCGGGCCATGGCGCACCACGGCTGGTTGGCGAAGCCCGACCTCGACGCCGCCCTGGCCGAACCGATGACCCTGGCCCCGCCCCAGCCCCCCGGGGTGAGCCGGGCTCCCCACTTCATCGACTACATCAAGCGGGAGGCGAGCGGCCTCGAGGAGCTCGGGTCCGATCCCGAGACCCGCCGCACGAAGCTGCTCACCAGCGGCTACACGATCGAGACGACCCTCGACCCGAAGCTCTTCGACGCCACCACCGCCGCCGTGGCGGCCAAGCTCGGCGAGCCCGGCGACCCGATCACCGCCGTGGCCAGCGTCGTGCCCGGCGACGGCGCGGTCGACAACCTCTTCGGCGGGCTCGACTACCTCTCCACCCAGTTCGGCTACGCCGACCGGGGCCTGCGCCAGCCCGGTTCGTCGTTCAAGCCCTTCGTCTACCTGGCCGCCCTGCGGGACGGGATCGACCCCCGCACGGTCTTCGACGGCACGTCGGGCCGGGTCATCCCCTGCTACGGCAAGAAGCCCGTCCAGAACTACGCCGGGGAGGACTTCGGCGGCGCCATCGACGTCGACTCCGCGCTGGCCCGATCGGTCAACGTCGTGTTCGTCGATCTCGGCTGCCACACCGGGGTCCACGACGTCATCCGGGCCGCCACCGACGCCGGCATCCCCGACGACGCCACCGAGGCCCAGGGGGCCGTCTTCCTCGGCGGTCTCGACCGGGGCGTGAGCCCGCTGACCATGGCCGCCGCCTACGCCACGTTCGGCTCCGGCGGCGTCTACGCCGAGCCCTACGGCATCAAGACGATCCGCGACAGCCGGGGCAAGGTCATCTACTCCCACACCCGCAAGACGCACCGGGCGTTCACCGCCGAGCAGGCCGGCGTCCTCAACGGCGCCCTGCAGCGGGTCGTCGGCGAGGGCACCGGCCGGGCCGCCGGCCTCGGCCGCCCGGTGGCGGGCAAGACCGGCACGACCGAGAACAACGTCGACGCCTGGTTCGTCGGCTACGTCCCGCAGGTCGCCACCGCCGTCTGGGTCGGCTACGACCCGCAGCACCCGATGACCTCCGTCCACCACCGGGCGGTCACCGGCGGCAGCTTCCCGGCCGCCATCTTCGGCGACCTCATGCGGACGGGCCTGGCCGGCGTCCCCGTCCGCCCGCTCCCCGTCGCCCCGCCCGACGCCCTGCACCTCCGCCCCCTCGGCCCCCAGCTGCCCCCGCCGCCCCCGCCGGTTGCGCCAATCCCACCCCCCGACGGGACGGTGGCCCCGCCCGAGCAGCTCCTGGTGGCACCCCCGGCGGTGACGCCCTCGACCGAGCCCGACCCATCCCCCACAACGACCACGACGCCGACCACGAC
>JAUZEX010000021.1 GCA_030838815.1 Actinomycetota bacterium | reverse complement strand
GCCACGTCGCCGGGATCGACCGCGGCCACGGCGGCGGCGACCGCAGCCCTGGCCGCGGCCGCCCCGTCGGTGCCGACGGGCAGGTCGGCCGCCAGCCCGATGGCCAGCCGCAGGTCGAGAGCCAGCGCCGCCACCGCCGGCCGGCGCACGGCCAGCTCGCCCCGGGAGAGCACGAAGCCGGGAGGCCCGCCCGGCTCGGGTCGCAGCTCCGGCCAGTCGTAGCCCACCATCCGGTCCTCCGGGGTGGTCGGGTTGGCGGCCGCCTCGACGTGGAGGTCGACCGCCTCCCCGCCGGCGGCGCAGCCGGTGACGGTGGCGGCGGCGTGCTGTGCCGACAGCCCGATCAGCGGCGTGGGGACCCCGCCGGTGGTGGAGAAGATGAGGAACTCCCCGCCCGGGACGTCGGTGCCGGCCCGGGTCGCCTCGAGGCGCAGCACGACCTCCTCCCCGGCCCACTCGGACGGGATGCGGCCCTGGAGGCGGAACCAGGTCGTGCCCCAACGCGGCCCCCAGGCGTCGCCGACGGCGAACGGCGCGTACGGCCCGCGCAACGCCTCGGCCGGTGTGACCGGCTCGCCGTCGAGGTGGTGGGCGGTGATCGTCAGCGGCCGGCCGGGCCCGAACACGGCGGGCTCGACCACCGCCACCAGGATCTCCCGGGCCCGCCGCACCGTCTCGTCGGTGATCACGCAGTACTCCTCGTCCGCGACCGCGCCCAGTACAGCTGAATTCGCCGCCGCCTGCCGGGAGCCTGCCGGGTGGGAAGGCCGGACCGAGAAGACGGCAGCGGGCTCCGGCGTCGCCGTGGGGGGCGTCGGAGCCCGCTGCCGCTGTGGACGGGCGCCACTGTTCCGTCCCAAGGCGAAAACGCCGCAGTTCGGCCGCGATTACGCAAAAGGCACAAAAAATCTCGGAGCGCGCTCTCACGCCCGTTTCAGGTAGCCTCGCCGCCCTTGGAATCTGACGACGTCCTCTGGTCGCCGCCGGCCGATGTCCGGGAGCACAGCCGGATCGGCCGGTACCTGCGCTGGCTGGAGGAGCACCGCGGCCTCACGTTCGCCGGCTACCACGACCTCTGGGAGTGGTCGGTCACCGATCTCGACGCCTTCTGGACGACGGTCTGGGAGTATTTCGAGGTCGGGCCGCCGGTCACGTCGGAGTCGGAGCCCGCCCCGGCCCCGGCGCTGGCCGAACGGGCGATGCCCGGCGCCCGGTGGTTCCCCACCGCCACGCTCAACTACGCCGCCCAGCTGCTGCGGGAGGCGGGCGGGCGGTCGCAGGAGCCTCCGGGGAACGTCGCCGTCCTCGGCCGGTCGCAGACCCGGGGGCCCGTCGACCTGACCGCCGACGAGCTGCGCCGCCAGGTGGCGGGGGCCCGGGCCGGCCTGGCCCGGCTCGGTGTCGGGCCCGGCGACCGCGTCGTGGCCTACCTGCCCAACATCCCCGAGACGCTGGTGGCCTTCCTGGCCACGGCCAGCCTCGGGGCGGTGTGGGCGTCGTGCGCCCCGGAGTTCGGCACCCGCAGCGTCCTCGACCGGTTCAGTCAGATCGACCCGAAGGTGCTGCTGGCGATCGACGGGTACCGCTACGGCTCCAAGCCCTTCGACCGCACCGCCGAGGTGGCCGCCATCCGCCGTGGCCTCCCCGGTCTGGCCGCCACCGTCGCCGTCCCCTACCTCGATGCCGACGGCGGGGCTGCGGCGCTCCCCGGGGCGGTGCCCTGGGCCGACCTCCTCGCCGCCGAGGGCCCGCTGCAGTTCGAGCCCGTCCCGTTCGACCACCCCCTGTACGTCCTGTACTCCTCGGGGACCACCGGCCTCCCGAAGCCGATCGTCCACGGCCACGGCGGGATCCTCCTGGAGCACATGAAGCAGCTGGCGTTCTCGATGGACGTCGGCCCCGGCGACCGGTTCTTCTGGTTCTCGACCACCGGCGGGATGATGTGGAACCTCCTCGTGTCGGGGCTGGCCGTGGGCTCGGCCGTGGTTCTCTTCGACGGCGACCTCGCCAGTCCCGACCTCACGACTCTGTGGCGGCTGGCCGAGGAGACGGAGACGACCGTGTTCGGCGTCAGCGCCCCCTTCCTCCTCGCCTGCCGCAAGGCGGGGCTGGAGCCGGCCAAGACCAGCGACCTGTCCCGCATCCGGGGCGTCGGGTCGACGGGCGCCCCGCTGCCGCCGGAGGGCTTCCGGTGGGTGTACGAGGCGGTGAGCAGCGATGCTCTGCTCAACTCGGCCAGCGGCGGCACCGACATCTGCTCCGCCTTCGTCGGCGCCTGCCCGATGCTGGCGGTGCGGGAGGGCCGCATCTCCGGCCGGGCCCTCGGCGCCAAGGTCGAGGCCTTCGATCCCGCCGGCCGGTCGGTCGTCGGGGAACTGGGTGAGCTCGTCATCACCGAGCCCATGCCGTCGATGCCGGTCGGCTTCTGGGGTGACACCGACGGGTCGCGTTACCGGTCGGCGTACTTCGACGAGTTCCCCGGCGTGTGGCGCCACGGCGACTGGATCGCCTTCGACGACGACGGCAGCTGCGTGATCTCGGGCCGCTCGGACTCGACGCTCAACCGGGGCGGCGTCCGGCTGGGGACGTCGGAGTTCTATTCCGTGGTGGACGGGTTCGACGAGGTGGCCGACAGCCTCGTGGTCCACATCGAGGATCAGGCGGGGGAGGGCATCGGGATGGGCGAGCTGCTGCTGTTCGTCGTGCCGGTCGCCGGGGTCGAGGTCGACGCCGACCTCAAGTCCCGCATCGCCGGAGAGTTGCGCCGGTCGCTGTCGCCCCGCCACGTGCCCGATGTCATCCACGGGGTTCCAGGCATACCGAAGACGCTGTCGGGGAAGAAGCTGGAAGTACCCGTAAAACGAATCCTCACCGGAACGCCGACCGACGTCGCGGCGAGCCGAGGAGCATTGGCCAACCCCGACTCGCTCGATGCGTTCGAGCGTCTGGCGGCTGAGCGGGCGACCCCCTGACCCGCTTGCCATCCTCGGTCCGGAAGTCGCTGGCTAGGATCCGCCGGGAGTCGGTCCTCGAGCCTTAAAAAGCTAGGGACGTCGTGGCTGGCCGGATTTACCTGGAGCTCAGCCATGACAATCGATCCCGAGGGCTTGGACAACGCGATCCGTGTCCTCTCCCGCCTCGTCCTGGCGGAGGAGACGCTCGAAGCCACTCTCAGCCGCGTGGCGGGCCTGGCCTGCCGGACGCTCCATGCCTGCGACATGGCCAGCGTCACCCTGATCAACGACGGACGCCCGTCCACCCCGGTCCAGACCGACCCGGCGGCCGGGGACCTGGACTCCGCCCAGTACCGATCGGAGAAAGGGCCGTGCCTCGAGGCCTACAGCCTCCGCCACGTGGTGCGGGGCACGGCGCCCGACTGCACCGAGCGCTGGCCCGAGTTCACCGCCGCGGCGGCGAAGGCCGGCGTCCGTTCGGTGCTGGCCGTGCCGTTGGTGGCCAGCGACCGGCCACTCGGGGCGCTCAACCTCTACTCCAAGACGGCGGAGAGCTACGACGAGGCCGACGAGGAGACGGCCGCCCTCTTCAGCGAGCAGGCCGCCGTGGCCTGCGCCAACGCCGAGGTCTACTGGCGGACGTACAGCCTCACCGAGCACCTCCGGGAGGCGCTGGAGAGCCGTGACGTGATCGGCCAGGCCAAGGGCATCCTCATGGCCCGCCGGCGCTGCACGCCCGATGCGGCCTTCGAGGCCCTCCGCAAGGTCTCGCAACACCGCAACGTCAAGCTGCGCGACATCGCCGAGCAGGTGGTGTACCTCGGCGATCTCGAGGACTAGGCGGACGGCCGCCAGGCGGTGAGGCGGCGCACGCCTTCGGTGATCTGGTCGAGGGCGGTGGTGTAGGAGAACCGGAGGTGCGCCTCGGGTTCGTGGTCGCCGAAGTCGCAGCCCGGCACGGCGGCGACGCCCGCCTCGTCGAGGAGACGGCGGGCGAGGCGCATGCTGTCGGCGTCGAGGCCGTCGGAGCGGGCGTAGACGTAGAAGGCGCCCTGGGGCAGCACCGGCACACCGAACCCGCTGGCCTGTAGGCCCTGCACGAGGACGTCGCGCCGGGCGGCAAAGGCTCTCCGGCGCTCCTCGACGACCGCCCACACCTCGGGCGTGAAGGCGGCCACCCCGCCGTACTGGGCCGGGGCCGGGGGGGAGATGAAGGCGTTCTGGGCCAACGCCTGCACGGCCGGCAGGGCCCAGTCGGGGCAGACCATCCACCCGAGGCGCCATCCGGTCATCGCGAACGTCTTGGAGAAGCTGTTGATCACGAACGGCGTGCCGTCGTCGAGCAGTCCAGGCGAGGCCAGGACCGTGGCCGGCTCCCGGTCGTAGACCAGCTCGCCGTAGATCTCGTCGACGAAGCACACGCCGCCCCGCTGGTCGACCTCGGTGGCGATGGCGGCCAGCTCCTTGGGCGCCACGAGCGTGCCCGTCGGGTTGGACGGGCTGGCCAGCACGACGCCTCTGGTGCGTTCGCTCCACCGGTCGGCCACAAGCCCGGCGGTCAGCTGGTAGTCGGTGTCGGCCCCGACCGGAAGGCCGACCGGAACCCCTTCGCAGAGCCGGATCAGGTTGCGGTTGCAGGGGTAGCCGGGATCGGCCAGCAGCACGGCGTCGTCCCGGTCGACGGTGGCGGCCAGCGCCAGGAGCAGGGCTCCGGAGGCGCCGGTGGTGACCACGACCCGTCGGGCCGGTACGTCGATCCCGAACCGCTCGGCGTAGTAGCCGCTGATCGCCTCCCGCAGCTCGGGGATCCCGAGCGACGACGTGTAGCGGACCCGGCCGTCGGCGATGGCCTTGGTGGCCGCCTCCACCACCGGCACCGGCGTGGGGAAGTCGGGCTCACCGACCTCGAGGTGCACGATGGACCGTCCCGCCCGCTCGGCCGCCCAGGCCGCCTCCATCACATCGACGACCCGGAAGGGTTGGATGGTCGTGGTTCGCCGAGCGAGCGGTGGCTGCACGGACTCATTCTCGCGTCAGCGCCCCCTGAACGCACCTTGCCAGACTCATTCATAAAATTTGGGGATACACAATTTGTCTTTTCGTGGCCCGGCATTCCGGACTCGCCTGCGGTGTGGGCACTT
>JAUZEX010000013.1 GCA_030838815.1 Actinomycetota bacterium | reverse complement strand
CCGTCCAGCCAGAAGTGGGCCGGACCGTCCCCGTCGAGCTGGTCGAGGAGCTCGTCGAGGAGCCGCACGAGCCGCACCCTGCCGGCCTGGAACGGGACGTGCCATTCCCGGTCCCAGTGCGTGTGGGGCACGATCCCCACCCGAACCCCCGGGGGTTCGGGGACGTCCCCCGGTGCCGCGGTTGGATTCAGAGCGACCGGTAGAGCTCGACCGTGCGGGCCGCGATCGACGGCCATGAGAACTCCTCGACCGCCCGCTTGCGACCCATGGCACCCATCCGTTCGGCGGTGGCCGGGTCGGCCACGAGGGCGTTTACGGCCGCGGCGAGGTCGGCCACGAACGCCTCGGGGTGGGCGGGCTGTCCGTCGGGGCCGAGCTCGAGGTGGACGAGCATTCCGGTCTCCCCGTCGACCACGATCTCCGGGATGCCCCCGACGTCGGAGGCGACCACGGCCGTGGCGCAGGCCATGGCCTCCACGTTGACGAGGCCGAACGGCTCGTAGACGGACGGGCAGATGGCCACGACCGCGTTCGACAGGACCTGGATGAGCTCGGGGCGGGGGAGGACCCGCTCCAGCCACAGGACGCCGGTGCGGCGCTCGGCCAGCGCCGCGGCCCGGGCCCGCATCTCCTCGCCCACCTCGGGCGTGTCGGGGGCGCTCGGGAGAAGCACCAGCTGGGTGTCGGGGTCGAAGCGCTCGGCGGCGGCCAGCAGCAGGTCGATGCCCTTCTGGCGGGTGATGCGGCCGACGAAGGTGACGTAGGGCCGCGCCGGGTCGATACCGAGGGCCGGCAGGGCGTCGGTGCGGTGGTCGGGGGTGAATTCGTCGGTGTCGACGCCGTTGTGGATCACCACGACCCGGTCGGGGTCGATGGCGGGGTAGCAGCCGAGGACGTCGTCCTTCATGGCCCCCGACACGGCGATGACGGCGGCGGCCGACTCGAGCGCCGTGCGCTCGCAGAACGAGGACACGGCGTAGCCCCCGCCGAGTTGCTCCGCTTTCCACGGCCGGTGCGGCTCCAGGCTGTGGGTGGTGACGACGTGGGGGATGTCGTAGAGCATCCGGGCCAGGTGGCCGGCGAAGTTGGCGTACCAGGTGTGGGTGTGGACGACGTCGGCGCCCTCCACTGCCGCGGCCATGAGCAGGTCCACCGAAAGGGTCCGCAGCACGGCGTCATGGGGCCGATCCGACCCGATCGCTTCCCACGGCTCGAAGGCCGCCTTCACCAGTGGCGACTCCCGCGGCTTCCCGAAGCAGAAGACGTCGAGGTCGACAAGGTGGGCCAGATGCTCGGAGAGATACTCGACGTGGACGCCCGCGCCCCCGTACACCTCGGGCGGATATTCGCGGGTGAGCAGCGCGACGCGCATGACGGAACGGCCTCCGGCGGGACTACCCCTCAGGGACCTTTTCCCCCTTCCCGATGACGACGATCCCGTTGGGTGACACGGTGAAGCGGGTTTTGTCGAGGAGCGGGTCGACCCCGATCATCGCCCCCGGTGGCACCTGCACGTTCTTGTCGATGATGGCGTTGCGGACGACGGCGCCCTTCCCGATCACGACGTCGTGCATGAGCACCGAGTGCTCGACGGTGGCGTGGGGATGCACCAGCACGCCGGGGGATATCACCGACGAGCGCACCGTGCCCCCCGAGATGATGCTGCCGGCGCAGACCATGGAGTCGACCGCCATGCCGGTGCCGGCTTCAGGGCCCTGGAGCACGAACTTGGCCGGCGGCATGGTCGGCAGCGACGTGTAGATGGGCCACCCGCGGTTGTAGAGGTTGAAGATCGGGTGGACGGAGACGAGGTCCATGTGGGCGTCGTAGTAGGAGTCGAGCGAACCGACGTCGCGCCAGTAGGCGTGGTCCCGCTCGGTCGCGCCCGGGACCTGGTTCGTCGTGAAGTCGTAGACGTGGGCCTCGCCCATCTCCACCAGGGCCGGGATGATGCTGCCGCCGATGTCGTGGTGGGAGTTCTGGTCCTCGGCGTCGAGGCTCACGATGTCGACCAGGGTCTTGGTGGTGAAGACGTAGTTGCCCATGGAGGCGAAGATCTCGTCGGGGGCGTCGGGTAGGCCGGGGGCATCGGCCGGCTTCTCCTTGAAGCTGGCGATCTTGGTGCCCTCGCCGGGGTCGATGACCCCGAGTTGGTTGGCCTGGGAGCGGGGGGCCCGGATCCCGGCCACCGTGACCCCGGCGCCGCTGGCGATGTGCTGTTCGACCATCTGGCGGGGATCCATGCGGTAGATGTGGTCGGCGCCGAAGACGAGGATGTAGTCCGGCCCTTCGTCGACGACCAGGTTGAGGTTCTGGTAGATGGCGTCGGCCGACCCGGCGAACCACCGGGGGCCGCGGCGCATCTGAGCCGGCACCGGCGTCACATAGGAGCCCAGCAGCGTCGAGAGCCGCCACGTCCGGGTGATGTGGAGGTCGAGGCTGTGGCTCTTGTACTGCGTCAGCACCACGATGTGGAGATAGCCGGCGTTGGCCATGTTGGAGAGCGCGAAGTCGACGATGCGGTAGTGCCCGCCGAAGGGCACGGCGGGCTTCGCCCGGTCGGCGGTGAGGGGCGCCAGACGCTTGCCCTCGCCGCCGGCCAGGACCATCGTCAGTATCTTGGGCTCGGCCATACGGGCGGTTACCGTACCCAACGTGCGCATCGCACTCGGCAGTGACGAGCGGACAACCCTCACCGACGCCCTCGTGGAGGACCTCCGCGGCCGGGGCCACGAGGTCATCCTGGTCGGCCCGCCGGGAGGCGACGACCTCGGCTGGGCGGCCGTCGGCCGCCGGGTGGGGGAGCTGGTGGCGGAGGGCGGGGCCGACACCGCTGTCCTGTGCTGCTGGACGGGCACCGGCGCCTCCATCGCCGCCAACAAGGTCGCCGGCGTGCGGGCGGCGCTGTGCACCGACGCCGAGACGGCCCGGGGGGCCCGGCGCTGGAACGACGCCAACGTGCTGGTGCTGAGCCTGCGGCTGGTGAGCCCGCCGGTGGCGGCGGAGATGCTCGACGCCTGGTTCGCCACCGGGCCTGACCCGTCCGAGGCCGCCGCCATCGCCTCACTGGAGCGCTGACGGACGCCCCCATTCGGGCGAAGCGGACGAAAGCCGGATAGCGGCCGGCGGGCAGGAAAGCCTCGCGGGGGGCGGAACTACTTGAACGCGCTCTGAACGCTCAGAGTGAGCTTTTTGGTGCCGGCCCTGCCTGAAGGAGACATCTTGCCCCTCCGCCGCCCTCGCCTCGTTGCGGTGCTTCTGGCCGTGGCGCTGGTCGCCTACGGCGCGGTCGAGGCCGGAGGCGCCGCCGAGGCCGCGGGAACCGGTGGCGGATATTGGCTCGTCGGGGCCGACGGCCATGTCTACGAGTTCTCCGGTGCCCCGGCGCTCGGATCGGCGCCCCGCAGCGCCGGGACGCCGGCCGTCGTCGGCGTCGCCCCGACGGTGTCGGGCAAGGGCTACTGGGTGGTCGACGCTGACGGGTACGTGACGGCCGTCGGGGACGCCGTCGACAAGGGGTCGGCCACCGGCGTCCACAATGTGGTCGCCATCGCCACCACACCGGTCGGCGTGGGCTACTGGTTGGTCACCGGCGACGGGAATGTGTTCGCCTTTGGGGACGCCGCCGCCGTCGGCTCGCTGGCCGGCACGCCGCCCCCCACCCCGATCGTCGCCCTCGCTCCCACCACCACCGGCAGCGGGTACTGGCTCGTCGAAGCGTCGGGCCGTCTGTTCACCTTCGGCGACGCCGTGGCCTACGGCTCGCCGGCCGATCCGCCGACCAGCCCTGTCGTGGGGATGGCCGTCGCCTCCGAGGGAGGGGGCTACTGGCTGGTGACCGCCGCGGGCGACGTCTTCGCCTTCGGCGGCGCCGACGCCTCCTTCACCTTCCCGCCCGGAGCCGCGCCGGCGCACCCGGTCGTGGCGGTGGCCGGCAGCCCAACGGGAAAGGGCTTCCGGGTCACCGACGGGAACGGCACGGTCTACGGCTTCGGCGACGCCGCCGTGGATGGTGACGCCTCCGGATGCCGGTTGCCGGCCGGGATCGTCGGGCTGGCGGCCAGTGGTGACGGCACCATCTCGCCCGCGCCGCCGGCCCGCCCGAACTGCGGCCTCGATCCGCCCACCACGACGAGCACGACCACTACCACGACGAGCACGACCACGACGACCACGACGACCACGACGACCACGACGACCACGACGGCGCCGCCGTCGGCAGCGGCGTTCGACATCGGCCTGATCGGCGACACGGGCTACAACGGCGCCGAGGACGCCACGCTGGTGCGGGTCCGGGCCCAGATGGCCAAGTCCAAGCTGGCCTTCGTGACTCACGACGGCGACACGAAGCCGCAGTCGATGCCGTGCAGCGACACGCGGGACAAGGCCGTCTACAACGTCTTCAACGGGTTCTCCCAGCCGTTCATCTACACCCCGGGCGACAACGAGTGGACCGACTGCAAGAGCTCGCTCACCCGGATCGCCTCGATCAGGAAGATCTTCTTCTCCACCGGCACGTCGCTGGGCACGGCGAGGATCCCGCTCACGCGGCAGAAGACCTACGTCGAGAATGCCCGCTGGACACAGGGCGGGGTGGTCTTCGCCACCCTGGACGTCCCCGGCCCGAACGGGAAGAGCTCCAGCGCCGGGGAGACTTCCGCCCGCCACAGCGCCAACGTGGCGTGGTTGAACGCCGCCTTCGACCAGGCGGAGGCGACGAAGGCGCCGGCGGTGATGATCATCTGGCAGGACGACCCCTTCAACGGCTCGTCCGACAGCTCCCTGGTGGCCACGCTAAAGAGCCGGACGACCAGATTCGCCAAGCCGGTCGTCCTCGTCCACGGCGACTCGCACTCCTTCACCCTCGACCACCCGTGGCCGACCGTCGGGAACTTCACCCGGCTCGAGACCTACGGCGACTCCGGGACCAACAAGTGGGTGAAGGCCACGGTCGACCCGAACCGGCCGGGCGTGTTCACGTTCACCACCATGACGAGCTGAACGCCTGGTACCGTGCCGCTCCATGGCGTCGGCGGTCAGGGTCTCCGAACGGCGTAACGGCGTTGTCCGAAAGGTCCGCCGGCCGGGCGCCCCCAAGCTGCTCGTCGAGCAGGGGTGTTTCGAGGCCGGCGACCGGCTGGTATGCGGGATCGACGAGGTCGGACGGGGGGCGTGGGCCGGCCCGGTGACGGTCGGTGCGGTGGTGATCGGCCCGGCACCGAAGCGGATCCAACGGGTGCGCGACTCGAAGGAGCTGACGCTCGACCAGCGGGAGGCGCTCTATCCCAAGATTCTCGGGTGGGCGCTGGCCGCCGCCGTCGGCCACGCCAGCGCCGCCGAGTGCGATGCGCTGGGAATGACCGCCGCCCTCCGGCTGGCGGGGGAGCGGGCCCTGACCGGCCTGGCCGAGGCCGGCTGCGTGCCCGACCGGATCATCCTCGACGGCAACCATGACTATTTCAGGCGCCCCGACCAGGTGCGGACGGTCATCGACGGCGACGCCCTCTGCCTGTCGGTGGCGGCGGCATCCATCGTGGCCAAGGTGACCCGCGACCGGCTCATGGCCGCCGAGGCCCACTGCTACCCGGGCTACGACTTCGACTCCAACCGCGGCTACCCGTCGCCCCGGCACCGCTGCGCGCTGCTGGGCTACGGCCCCACGGCCATCCACCGCCGGTCATGGATCTACATGGAGAACCTCCCCTGGCGGCGGGCGGCACCCGAGCTGACGCTCTTCGCCTGATGTGGGACGTCGACGCCTTCGTCGCATCGCTGACCGGCTCCAGTCCCCACACGCGTCAGGCCTATGAAAGCGATCTCCGGCAGTTCGTGGCCTGGGCCGATCGTGGCGGCGCCGCCGACCCGCAGTCCGTCGACCACCTCGTCCTCCGTCGCTACCTCGCCTACCTGACCACCCGGGGAATGGCGCGGCCGACCATCGCCCGGAAGGCGGCCGCGCTGCGGGCCTTCTTCGGCTGGCTCCGCAAGCGGGGGGTCGTGACCGCCGATCCGACCCGGAACCTCCGGACGCCCAGGGGCGACCGACGTCTGCCCCGGGTGCCCAAGGCCGCCGAGGTGGCCACCCTTCTGGCCGAGACGGCGGCGCCCGTGGACGATGCCGACGGCGGGCCGGAAACGGCCGTGGCGCTCCGGGATGCGGCCGTCCTCGAGGTCCTCTACGGGGCGGGCCTGCGGATCAGCGAACTGTGCGGGCTCGGCCCGTCCGACGTCGACCTTCGGGGCGGGATGGTCACCGTCCTCGGCAAGCGGTCGAAGATCCGCCGGGTCCCGCTGGGGGAGGTGGCGATTGCCGCGATCCGGGCGTATCTCGACGGCGGGCGGACAAATCTCTCCGGGCCCGCCAGCCCCCCCGACGCCCTCTTCCTCAACCGCCGTGGACGCCGGCTGACACCCCGCGACGCCCGGCGGATCCTGGAGCGACGCCTGCTCAGCGACGGTCGGGCGATCAGCCCTCACACCCTCCGTCACGCCTACGCCACCCACCTCCTGGAAGGCGGCGCCGACCTCCGGGCCGTCCAGGAGCTCCTCGGCCACGCCGACGTGGCCACGACCCAGCTATACACTCATCTAACGAAAGACCGCCTGCGGGCGGTCTATGACGCGACCCATCCCCGTGCGTGAGGGCCGGTGGACGACCTCAGCGTGATCGAAGAACTGTGGCAGGAGTACAAGGAGTCTGGTCGTCGCGACCTGCGCGACCGGCTGATCCTGCACTATTCGCCGCTGGTCAAGTTCGTGGCCGGCCGTGTCGCCGTCGGGCTGCCCCAGAACGTCGAGCAGTCCGATCTGGTCAGCTACGGGATCTTCGGCCTCATGGACGCCATCGAGAAGTTCGACCTGACCCGGGGCTACAAGTTCGAGACCTACGCCATGTCGCGGATCAAGGGCGCCATCATCGACGAGTTGCGCACGATCGACTGGGTGCCCCGGTCGGTTCGGGCCAAGGCCCGGGCCATCGAGCGGGCGTACGCCAAGCTCGAGGGCGAACTGCACCGCACGCCGGAGGAGCACGAGGTCGTCTCCGAACTGTCGATGAGCCGGGAGCAGTTCACCCAGACCCTGTCGCAGATCTCCCTGGTCGGGATCGTCCCCCTCGACGAGCTGCTGACCGGGGCCGACGGGGGGGACGGGGGCCAGTCGACGCTGGCCGACACGATCGCCGACGGGAGCGACGACCCCGTCGAGGCGTTCGAGGTCCAGGAGATCAAGCAGATCCTGGGCGAGGCCGTCGAGGGCATGCCCGAGCGGGAGCGGCTCGTGCTGACGCTCTACTACTACGAGGGCCTGACCCTGGCCGAGATCGGCCAGGTGCTCGGCGTGACTGAGAGCCGGGTGTGCCAGATCCACACCAAGGGGATCCTCCAGCTCCGCTCCCGCCTCCTCGAGCCCGAACGAGGCCTGGCCGGCTAATCTGTCGCCCGTTCCTCTTCCCCCAGGTCCGTTTTTCGACGCGTCCCGGAGGAATTGATGGAGCGAACGCTAGCCATGGTTGGCATCGTCGCCCTGCTGGTTCTGGGCTCCCCGCCCGTGCAGGCCGACCCCTCGCCGCACTGGTCCCCACCGGTCGACGGGCCCGTCGTCCGGGGCTACGAGCCGCCGGCGCGGCCGTTCGGCCCGCGGCACCTCGGTCTGGACTTCGCCGCCCCGCCCGGCACACCCGTCCGGGCCGCCGGCGATGGGGTGGTGGTGTTCGCGGGGCGGGTCGGCCGCCGGGCCCTGGCCGTCGCCCTCCAGCATCCCGCCGCCCGCCGCACCACCTACGCCTACCTACGCCGCGTCACGGTCGTGGCCGGGACGCCCGTCCGCCGGGGGACGGTGCTCGGTGAATCCGGGGGTACCGGCCCCGGACACGGCGCCGATGTGGTGCACTTCGGCTACCGCGTCG
>JAUZEX010000001.1 GCA_030838815.1 Actinomycetota bacterium | reverse complement strand
CGGCGTCGAGGAAGTTGCCCGTCAGGCTCATCTCCCGGGCCCAGCGCAGCCCGATCGCCTGGGGCAGGAGGCCGGTGAGGCCGCCGCCGGGGTGGACACCGACCCGGGCGTGGGTGTCGCCGAAGGCGGCGCGCTCGGAGGCGACGAGGAACGTGCACTGGAGGGCCAGCTCCAGTCCGCCGGTCACCGCCGGCCCGTTGATGGCCCCGATGACCGGCGTGCTCATGGCGTGGAGCACCCACCACGGCGACGCCTTCGTGTCGAGCACCGAGCTTGAGGGGAGGCCGCTGGCGCCGGCCTCCCGGAGGTCGAGGCCGGCACAGAAGGCCGGATCGGCCCCGGTCAGGATCACCGCCCGCACGGCGGCGTCGTCCTCGGCGGCGTGCAGCGCCTCGACCAGCCGGTCGAGCAACTCCGAGGAGAGCGCGTTGCGGGCAGCCGGCCGGTTGAGCGTGATCGTGCGGACGCCGTCGGCGGTCTCGGTCAGCAGGACGGGAGACATGCGATCACGCTATCCGCCGCACGGCGCAACCGGTGGCGGTCGACGGGGCGTTCACGGCCGCCGATGCGGCCGCGCCGCAACCTGTTGCAACCCACGGTGGCCGCCCGGCGGAACATCAGCCGCTGGCGGCGACCTGGTGTCCGGCCGTGCTGGTGACGTCGGCCAGGAAGTCGAGGACGGCGGCGTTGAAGTCGGGGGCCGCCTCCAGCATGAGGCCGTGGCCGGCGCCCTTCAGGGTCACCAGCCGGGCGCCGGGGATGATCGAGACGACCTCGGCGGCGTCGGCCGGCGTGGTCAGGGTGTCCTTCGAGCCCGCCACCACCAGCGTGGGGACCGAAACGCCGGACAGGCGGCCCCGCTCGCAGTCCGGCGCCCCGATGAGCGCCTGGATCTGGCTCTCGAAGGCGTGGGCCGGCTGCTGGAGGATGATCGGCCACAGCAGGTTGATGAACAGCCCGAACGTCCAGGCCGTCCGGGGGCCGAGGAGATAGGGGAAGGCCCGGCGGGCCCAGGCGTGCACGCCGTGGTTGTGGGCGGTCTCCTGCCAGCGGGCCAGCATGTCGAGCCGCCACGGCTGATGGCGGCAGGCGGTCCCGGCCAGGGTCAGCGAACGGAGCCGGTCCGGGTGCTCCACCGCCATCATCTGGGCGATGTAGCTGCCCATCGAGTGGCCGAGGACGTGAGCCCGTCCGACGCCCTCGGCGTCGAGGACGGCGACGGCGTCGGCCGCCATCTGCTCCAGCGTGTAGGGCCCGTCGGGCTTGCCGGAGCGACCCGACCCCCGGTTGTCGAGGGCGATGCAGCGGAACCGGCGGCCGAACACGAGGCGCTGGCAGGCCCAGATGCGCAGATCGGTGGCCAGCCCGGAGATGAGCAACAGCGGCTCTCCCCGCCCCCACGTCTCGTAGTAGATGACAGTGCCGTCGCCGGCCCGGGCCGTCCCCACTCTTCTCCTCTTTCCCTGCGTCCGATGTTACTCATCGGTATACCCGTGTAAACGCCGCGTTACCCGGTTATGACGCTGGACGTTGGTCGGGGTTACGCCTGGAGATAAGTTCAGGGCGGAGGTTGCCTCCGTGCTGTCATACCCCCTGGGCACAATGCGAGACGTGATCTCGTCACGCGAGCAGGCCCCGAGGCACGGACCCGGCCACCTCCTTGTAGACGGCACCGACGACCGGTTGCACCGCAAAGCGAAGCTGGCGTTCAACCCCACCGCCGCCCAGGAGGCGGCGCTGCTCGGATTGCTCTACGCGTGTTGCGAGACCTACAACGCCGGACTCCAGGAACGCCGCGACGCTTGGCGGCGGTCCCGGCGAAGCATCGGGCTCCTCGACCAGTTCAACCAGATCACCCAGCTCCGGGGGCTTCGCGATGACGTGCTCGCTTGGGGTATCCAACCGCTGCGGAGCAGCCTGCGCCGGGTTGACGAGGCATACTCCGCGTTCTACCGGCGCTGCGCCAAGGGCCAGAGCCCCGGCCATCCCCGCTTCAAGAGCGCCCTCCGCTTCGACACCGCATGCTGGGACGAATCGAAAGGCTGGGCCGCCGACCTCTCCGCAGGCACACTGCGTATCCAAGGTGTCGGCACCGTCCGCCTCCCCCAAGGGGCGGTCCGCCAACTGAGCCGCCTCGTCGGGCGGGGCGGCGTCCCGGTGACCCTGACGGTGACCCGCCGCCGGGCCGGGACCGGCTGGTCGTGGCGGGCCTGCATCGGGTTCAAGGCCGTCGAAGCGATCAAGACGCCCCCCGCCGCCGGTCCCGACGCCATCGTCGGAGCGGACCGGGGCGTGGCCGTCACCGTCGCCCTCTCCGACGGAGCCCTCCTCTCCGTGCCGCCCTTCCTGGCCGAAGCGCGGGACGAGATCTCCGAGCTGCTTCGCCGTCGTGACGGCAAGACCGTCGGCTCCCGAGCCTGGCAGGCCCTGAACCACCAGGTCGCCAAGGCATACCGGCGGGCCGCGCAGCGCTCCGACAACTGGGCCCGCCAGACAGCCGTGGAACTCGCCGCTCGCTACGGCGTGATCGTCCTCGAAGACCTCAAACTCAAGAACATGATCCGATCGGCCCGGGGCACGGCGGCGAACCCGGGTACCAACGTGGCCGCCAAGCAGGCCTTGAACCGAAAGCTCGCCGATGCGGCGTTGGGCAGAGTACGGCACTGGATCTGCGTCAAAGCGGAAGAAGCTGGACGCAGAACCTGGGTCGTCAACCCGGCCGACACCAGCCGCACCTGTGCCGCCTGCGGCCACTGCGCACCCTGGAACCGACGCTCCCGCGACCTGTTTCGCTGCGCCGCCTGCGGCCACGAGCACCACGCCGACCTCAACGCGGCGCAGAACATCGCCGCCCGAGGACATGCATGCGAGGCCGCATGGCGGGCCGCCGGGTCACCACGACTAACTCGTCCCGAACCCAAACTCCGACGCCGCAAAGCAACCACGGAACCGGGCATCGCACGCGCAGCCTGACCACACCTCGAACCTGGGGCCGGGCCGGCTCCAGGGCACCCGTCACAGCGGATGCCGAACGGACAGAACCTGTCCACAGGCCCTTACGCCTGTCCCCTCAGGTGGGGGAAGAGGATGACCTCGCGGATGGACGAGACGCCGGCGAGGAGCATGGCTAGCCGGTCGATGCCGATGCCCAGACCGCCGGTGGGCGGGAGCCCGTACTCGAGGGCCAGGAGGTAGTCCTCGTCGACGGGCTGGGCCTCCTCGTCACCGCCGGCGGCCAGGGCGGCCTGGTCCTCGAAGCGGCGGCGCTGGTCGACGGGATCATTGAGTTCTGAGAAAGCGTTCGCCAGTTCCCGGCCGGCGACGATGACCTCGAACCGCTCGACGAGGGCGGGGTCGTCGCGGTGGGGCCGGGCCAGCGGGGAGACCTCCCGGGGATAGTCGAGCACGAACATCGGGCCGACGATGGCGTGCTCGGTCGTCTTCTCATAGATCTCGAGGACGAGCTTCCCCGGCCCCCACTGCGGGTCATAGGGCACCCCGAGGGAGTCGCAGATCTTCTGGAGCTCAGCCAGCGGCATCGACGGATGGACATCGACGCCGGCGTGCTCGGCGACGAGTTCCCGCAGCGTGCGCCGGGGCCACGGCGGCGCGAGGTCGAGCGGCTGGGAGTCCACCGAGCCATCGGGGAACGGGACGGTCGTGGAGCCGGTCGCTTCGACGGCGGCATGCGCCACCAGCTCCTCGGTGAGGCTCATCATCTCGGTGTAGTCGGCGAACGCCTGGTAGGCCTCGAGCATCGTGAACTCGGGGTTGTGCCGGGTCGACAGGCCCTCGTTGCGAAAGACCCGGCCGAGCTCGTAGACGCGCTCGAAGCCGGCCACGATGAGCCGCTTCAGGTACAGCTCGGGGGCGATCCGCAGGAACAGGTCCATGTCGAGCGCGTTGTGGTGCGTGACGAACGGTTTCGCCGCTGCGCCCCCGGGAACCGGGTGGAGGACGGGCGTCTCCACCTCGACGAAGGCCCGGGCGTCGAGGAAGCGGCGGATGGCGCTGATGGCGGCGAAGCGGATCTGGAAGACCCGCCGGGCCTCCTCGTTGACGATGAGGTCGACGTAGCGCCGCCGGAAGCGGGTGTCGACGTCGGACAGGCCATGCCACTTGTCCGGCAGCGGCCGGAGCGACTTGGCCAGGAGCTGGAACGACCGCACCTTGACCGACAGCTCGCCCCGCCGGGTCGTCATGACCTCGCCGTCCACGCCGACCCAGTCGCCGAGGTCGAGCCGGGCGAACTCCGCCAGCCCCTCCTCCCCCACCTCGCCCTGCGACACGAACAGCTGGATGGCGGCGGTGCCGTCCCGGAGGGTGGCGAAGACAAGCTTGCCCTGGCGGCGGATCAGCAGCAGGCGCCCGGCCACCCGCACCATGACGCCGGTCTCGGAACCCGGTTCCAGGGCGTCGAACTCGGCGTGGAGCTCGGCGGCGGTGCGGTCGCGGTCGAAGCGGACGGGATAGGGGTCACCGCCGCCGGCCCGGATCGCGTCGACGACGCCGAGGCGGCGGGCGTACTCGTCCTCGGGCGCGGCGGCCCCCGGCTCGACCCCGGTCTCGTCGTCCATCAGCTCATCGGTTTCATCGGTTGCGCTCGTACACGATCCGCAGACCGTAGAGCGTCAGCCACGGCTCCTGGTGCTGAATCGTCGTGGACAG
>JAUZEX010000895.1 GCA_030838815.1 Actinomycetota bacterium | reverse complement strand
CACTCCGACGCCGGCGGTGACGAGCAGGCAGGGGTCGACCCAGCCCGGTGGGGCCTGAGCCGGACGGGGCCGGCGGTTGAGCAGGAGCCCGGCGGCCATCACCGCCGTCGCCGGGATGCCGGCCGACAGGATCGGATCGAGGCCGGCCATCACGTGCAGGGCTGCGCCCAGAACGATCCCGGCCGCCACCACGGCCCAGCGAGCCCAGGGGGCACCCGATTCCGTCACCGCTCGCGGTATCGGCCCCACGGCCGCCCCTGCTGAGGGCACCATCCGTCACAGATCCGGCGGTTCAGAACCGATGTACCACCTCCTTCCAGGCTGATGCGGAGACAACTCACCCAGGCGGTACCCCTTCGGCGCCCACCGGTCTACGTTGGTGTCGGCGCAGCCTCAGACCACGGCCGCGGCAATCTGTTCGTTCCGGAACGGGCCCGGGGGGTTGACGCGTTGCAGCCACAGTGTCGGCGCAGTCCGGACCACGTCCGCCCCCGGCTGCGGGGCCGGCTCCATGCCGTCGCCACCGGGCTGGCGATCGCCGCCCTGGCCTGGCTGGTGCGCTCCGCCACCTCGGTGCAGGCGACCGCCGCGGCCTGGATCTACGGCGTCAGTTCCGTCCTGTGCTACCTCACCAGCTCCCTCTACCACGTGGCGGCCCGGACGGAGCGGACCCGGGCGCTCCTCCGGCGGGCCGACCATTCCATGATCTACGTGCTCATCGCCGGGTCGTTCACGCCCGTGTGCCTCCTGGCCATGAGCGGCTGGTGGCGTTGGCCCCTCATCGGGCTCGTCTGGTCCGGCGCCCTGGTCGGCGTCGGCCTCTCGGCCCCGGCGCGGCCTCGCCTGCCCCAGTTCGGCGTCGCGCTCTACCAGATCCTCGGCTGGGCCGGCGTGACCGCCCTCCCGGCCCTGGCCCATCACCCCGGCCGGCTGGCCCTCGTCGCCACCGCCGGGCTCCTCTACACCGGCGGAGCCGTCCTGTTCGCCCGGCAGCGGCCGGTCCTGCACCCGGCCTGGTTCGGCTACCACGAGTTCTGGCACGGCATCGGGATCGTCGCCGGCACCCTCGTCTTCGTCGTCAACCTGAGCCTCATCGCGGCTCCGCATTAGAGGCGGCAGCGGGCTCCGCCTTAGATTCGTCTCGCTCCAGAACGAAGTGGCGCTGGTTGCGAACGGCGGTTTCGGATCTCATGCAGGTTGTGACGCCAGCCCCGGGAGGACGTAGCAGACCGTGACGAGTGGAGCAGGTCGGCGGCGCTCCGCCAGCTGGCGACGGCTGGCGCTGGTGGCCGTCGTGGGGCTCCTGAGCGTCTCGGGCTATCTCATCACCAGCCACACCATCCACGGGGACCGCAGGTCGGCCGCCGAACGCAGCGCGCGGATGACGGCCAGTCGGACCGAGGACGTCCTCGGGCGGGCCGGGGCGGCGGTCGCCGCCCTGGGGAGCGCCCTGGCCCACGAGTCCGGCCCGGAACAGCCGCGTTTCGCTCAGCTGGCCAACAGCACGGCGGCGACCGTCGGCCTCGCGGACACCATCTGGGTGCAGACCGTCGCCGGCTCTGAGCGAGCGGCATACGAGCACCGCCTTGGCCGACCCATCACCCGGCCGACCAGCTCGGGCGACATCGAGGCCGCACCATCGCGCCCGTCCTACCTCGTCGCCACCTTCACCAGCCGGATCCTGCCAGAGCTGAGGCCCGGGACGGACGTGTCCGACTGGCCCGCACTGGCGGCCGCGGTCGGCGCCGGCCCGTCGGCGTCAGCCGTCACGGCCAGCGACGTCGGCTCGCTCGGCGGCCGGCCCGGTGTCTACCTTCTCGAGACAGCCCGGTTCGGTGATGGACCGGACGACCAGGGTGTGATCGCCGCCTTCCTGCCCCGCGGGTTGCTGACCGTCGGACTGGGGCTCGACCCGCAGCGCCTGGCGATCAGTCTCAATGGCCGGCGCCTCGAGGGCGGGCTCGACGGGGCGCCGGCGGCCGGGGCGAGCTTCGCGGCGCTGACCCGGACCTGGCGCATCGCCGTGGGGACCGAACCGGCGACGGGTCTCCAATCGTTACTCCCCTGGTTGGCGGTGACCTGGCCCGTCGCCGCCGCCCTCATCGTGTCCCTCGTGGCCGGTGGGGTGGCCCGCCGGCGGAAGGCCGAACGCAACGCAGAGCGGATCTTCGACCTCTCGCTCGACCTGCTCTGCGTCGCCGGACTCGACGGCAACGTCGTCAGGGTCAATCCGGCCGTCGTGCGGACGCTCGGGTACCCGGAGGAGGAGCTCCTGTCGCGACCGTTCCTCGACTTCGTGCACCCCGACGATCTGGAGCGCTCGATCAAAGTGTTCGACGCCCTCGCCCGGGGGGAGCAGGTCGTTCGGTTCGAGAACCGCACCCGCTGTCGCGACGGCTCCTTCCGGTGGCTGGAGTGGAACACCCAGCCCATCGACGAGGGCCTCCTGTTCTGCTCGGCCCGCGACGTGACCGACCGGCGGCGGGCGGAGGACGAGCTGCGCGAGGCCCAGCGGCTGGTCGAAGCCAGCCGCGACGAGCTGCGCTTGCTGGTCGACGAGCAGGCGGCCTTGCGGCGGGTGGCGACGCTGGTCGCCAACCGGGCGGAGCCGGGCGAGGTCTTCGCCGCCGTCGCCGAGGAGGCTCGCGGCGTCCTGGGCGCCGACGGGACGCTCATGGTCCGCTTCGATGCCGACGGCGAAGGGACGATCGTTGCCCGCGCCGGCGGGCCAAACAACGCGATCCTGTTGGGAGCGCGCTGGAAGCTCGAGGAGTTCCACGCCGTGGCGGCCGTCCAGCGCACCGGCCACGCCGCCCGCCGCGACGACTACACCGCCGTGCCCGGCTCCCTGGGGAAGATCCTGCATGGGCTGGGAATACGTTCGGTGGTGGCGACTCCGATCGTCGTCGATGGTCGGCTCTGGGGGGCACTCGCCATCGCGTCGCTGACCGACTCGTTGCCGGGCGATACCGAAGAGCGCACGGTGAGCTTCACCGAGCTTCTCAGTACCGCAATCGTCAACACGGAGAGCCGGGAGCAGCTCATCGCGTCGCGTGCCCGCGTCGTGGCCGCGGCCGACGACACCCGCCGCCGGATCGAGCGCGACCTCCACGACGGAACGCAACAGCAGCTGGTCTCGCTCGCCCTGGCGTTGCGGGCGGCGGAGGCCGCGGTCCCGCTCCAGCTGACCGAGCTGAAGACGGTGTTGACTCAGACCGCCCTGGGCCTGGCCCGGGCCACGGAGGATCTTCAGGCGATGTCCCGGGGGATCCATCCGGCGGTCCTGTCCCGGGGTGGTATCGGGCCCGCGCTCCGGGCGCTCGCCCGTCGCTCCGGCCTGCCCGTCGAGCTGAAACTCAGTGGCCCGGTGCGGCTCCCGGAACGGGCCGAGGTGGCCGCCTATTACGTCGTTTCGGAGGGGCTCAGCAATGCCGCCAAGCACGCCCGGGCCTCGGTGGTGCACGTCGAACTCAACGTCGAGGACTCGGTCGTCGAGGTGTCGGTCCGCGATGACGGCGTCGGCGGCGCCGATCCCGGCCGGGGGTCCGGCCTGGTCGGTCTGAGGGACCGGGTCGAGGCCCTCGGAGGGACACTGGTGACCACCAGCCCTCCCGAGCGGGGAACCTGTCTTCTGGCCCGGATCCCGGTCACCCGTGAATCCGACCACCTGGGTTAGCCCGCCGTGCAGCTCCTCAGTCGAGGAGGGTGGTGACGACCTCGCCGGCGCGCAGGACGGTGATGTCGCCGTCGGCGGAGACCTTGAGCACGATCTCAGCCGATTGGGAGAGGGTGGTGGCGGCGGCGGTGCGAGCTCCTTCGTGTTGGCTGTCGGAGCTGGCGACGATGGCGCCGTAGGCGAGGAGGCGGCCGTCGCGGCTGAGGATGGTCGCCCCGTCGAGGGCGGCGAGCCGGGCCAGGATCTGGGCGTCGAGGCTTTCGGCATCGATGAGGTGATGCAGCCGCGTCTCGGGCTGCATGGCCATGGGGTCGAGGGAGTCACGCAGGTCGTAGCGGTCCTTGGGGGAGACGATCCCGTCGAGGCTCTT
>JAUZEX010000885.1 GCA_030838815.1 Actinomycetota bacterium | reverse complement strand
CCAGCGTCTGATCGGCCTGCGTCTGATCGGCCTGCGTCTGATCGGCCTGCGTCTGATCGGCCTGCGTCTGATCGGCCTGCGTCTGATCGGCCCGCGCCTGATCGGATAGGGGGCGGCTCCGAGCCGTCGGCGGCCCCGGCCGAGGCGGGCGGGCCGCAGCGGCTCCGCTTCGGCGGCTCCGGCGAGGCGGAGAGGGCGGGACGGGTCGAGCGCGCGGGCCGGGCCGAGGGCGGCCGGATCGAGGTTGGCGGCGGCCGGGCGGAGAGCGGCGGCGATCAGTCGGCGCAGACGGTTCGTGCCCCCGGGAGCGACGGCGGTGCCCCGGGAGCAACGGCTTCCGGCGGCACCGATGGGTCCGCCAACTCCATGGCCACCGCCCCCGACGAGCGCGACGACCACGGCGCCCGGTCCGGCGGCGGGTCGCCCCGCCCCCAGGGGGTCGAGGGCGACGGCCGGGACGGCTTCGGCGAGGGCCGCGGCCGGCGGCGCCGGCGGCGGGGCCGCGACCGGGGCTTCGAGGGGTCCGCCCCGAGCGAGGGGGCTGGCGCTCAGCACCCCCGGGAACGGGAGCGGCCGCAGGAGCGCGAGCGGGAACGGGAACGCGAGCCCCGCCCGTTCGAGCCGGCCGGCGAGCCGATCGAGGTCCAGGGCCTGCTCGAGATCCGCGACGAGGGCTACGGCTTCATGCGGACGGGCGGCTTCCTGGCCGGCCGGAGCGACGTCTACGTCTCGGCCTCGCAGATCCGCCGGTTCGGGATGCGCAAGGGCGATTACCTGAAGGGCGCCACCCGCCCGGCGGCCAGCAACGAGAAGTACCCGGCCCTGCTCCGGCTGGACGAGATCAACGGCCAGAGCCCGGAGGAGGCCCGCAGCCGGCCCCGCTTCGAGGACCTCACCCCGCTCTTCCCCGACGAGAAGCTCCGCCTGGAGCAGCCCGGCGAGGCGACGAACGGTCTCACCGGGCGCATCGTCGACCTCGTCTCGCCCATCGGGAAGGGCCAGCGGGGCCTCATCGTCTCCCCCCCCAAGGCCGGGAAGACGACGATCATGAAGCAGATCGTCCACTCCATCGAGCGCAACAACCCCGAGGTCCACCTCATCGTGCTGCTCGTCGACGAGCGGCCGGAGGAGGTCACCGACATGCGCCGCCACGTGCTGAACGGCGAAGTCGTGGCCTCCACCTTCGACCGGCCGGCCGAGGAGCACACCCAGGTCGCCGAACTGGCCATCGAACGGGCGAAGCGGCTGGTCGAGACGGGCAAGGACGTCGTCATCATCCTCGACGGCATCACCCGTCTGGCCCGGGCCTACAACCTGGCCGCGCCGGCCTCGGGCCGCATCCTGTCCGGTGGTGTGGACTCCGGCGCCCTCTACCCGCCGAAGAAGTTCTTCGGGGCGGCCCGGAATATCGAGGAGGGAGGATCGTTGACGATCCTTGCCACCGCCCTCATCGAGACGGGCAGCCGCATGGACGAGGTGATCTTCGAGGAGTTCAAGGGGACGGGCAACATGGAGCTGCGCCTCGACCGGCGCCTCGCCGAGCGCCGGATCTACCCGGCGATCGACGTGGAGGCGTCGTCGACCCGGCACGAGGAGCTGCTCTTCGACCGGGTGCAGCTCCAGCAGGTCTGGAAGCTGCGCCGGGTGCTCAATGCGCTCGAGGGCGGCGCCGGCCTGGAGCTCCTCATGGACAAGATCAAGACCACGAGGAGCAACGACGAGTTCCTGGCGGCGATCGCCAAAGCGCCGACCGCCGGATGAAGATTTAGACTGGAGTTCCTATGAAGACCGGCATCCACCCCGAATACATGGCCTGCCAGGTGCACTGCTCGTGCGGGCACACCTACGTGACCCGGTCGACGAGGCCGGAGCTGCGGGTCGACCTGTGCAGCGAGTGCCACCCCTTCTACACCGGAAAGCAGAAGGTCGTGGACACCGCCGGCCGCGTCGAGCGCTTCCAGCGCCGTGCCGCCGCCACCGCCGCGGCCCAGAAGGCCCAGCAGGCCCAGAAGGCCGCCGCGGCCAAGAAGGCGCCGGCGAAGAAGGCCTAGCGTCGCCCGATGGCCCTCCGCCGCGCCTGACCTCGTGTTCCGGCGGCGGAGGGTCGTTCTGGCGGTGGCGGTCCTGGTCGGGGCCGGATTCGCCTTCGTCCGGGTCGAAGGGAGCCCCTCTCCGGGGCCCGCTCATCCGAAGCAGTGGGATCCCGGGGTGCTGGCGCTGGTCCGGTTCGTGGAGGAGACCCGGGGGCTGCGCTTCCGGCATCCGGTCGCCGTCGACTACCTCTCCGACGCCGACTTCCGGCGGGCGGTCGTCGACGAACCGGGCGTGACCGAGCAGGGGCTCACGGAGCCCGACGGCGAGGCCGCCGCCCGGGCGCTGGGGCTCCCGACCGGGAAGAACGGCCTCGTCGAGGCGGGCGGCACGCTGTCCGGCGAGGGGGTCACCGCCTACTACGACGACGCGACGGAGCGGGTCTCGGTGCGGGGGACCGACCTGACGGTCGGGCGGCGGGGGACGATCGTCCACGAACTCACCCACGCCCTCCAGGACCAGTACTTCGACATCTCCCGGGACGGCTCGTACTCCTCCGACGACCGCAACGGCGCCTTCGACGCGGTCGTGGAGGGCGACGCCGTCCGCCTGGAGGACGCCTACGTCGACTCGCTGCCCCAGGCGGACCAGGACGCCTACGACCAGGAGCAGGCCGCGACCGACGCCGCCTACAACGCCGGCATCCGGGGCGTGCCCGACTGGCTGTCGGCCACCAGCGACTTCCCCTACTCGGTGGGTGAGCCGTTCGTTCAGGCCCTCGACGGCGCCGCCGGCCGCCAGGGCGTCGACCGGGCGCTGCGGACGCCGCCGCCGGCCGAGGCCGAGGTCATGGACGCCGCCCGCTACCTGCGGGGCGACCGGCCCCGGAAGGTCCCGGTCCCGCCCGCGCCGGCCGGAACGCGCGTCGTCAAGCGCAACGACCTCGGGGCGCTGCGGTGGCTGCTCGTGCTGGCCGAGCGGATCCCGGCCGCCGACGCCCTCAAGGCGGTCGACGCCTGGGACGGCGACTCCTACCTCGTCTACGAGGACGGGGGCCGGGTGTGTGTGAGGGCCGACTTCGCGGGTGTCGGGGCCGCCGCCGACGACGGCATGGCGGCCGCGCTGGGCCGGTGGGCGGCGACCATGCCGGCCGCCAGCGGCGCGACGGTCACGCGTCCGGGTGCGGTCGTCGAACTGGCGTCATGCGACCCGGGAGCCACGGCGTTGCCCGGCCCGTCCACGCCGGACAGCCACGTCGACGAGGCGATGAAGCTGCTCACCGACCGGGCCGGGGCCTTCGTCACGGCCGTCGACAACGGCGAGGCACACGTCAGCCCGAAGCGCTGAGAGGCGCAGCCCCGGGCGGTGATGAGCCCGCCCCGCGCCGTTCTTCAGCCGCGGCCCTGGCGGCGTCACTTGCCGACGTGGATGCCCCTGGAGGTGGTCGTTGTGCTCGACGGAGCGGGCGCGGTGGTGGTGGACGTGGTGGCCGGGGGGAGGGTGGTGGTGGTCGTCGTCGGCTGCGGCGGCGGCGGGGTGGCCGGCGGCCGGGGCTGATCCCCGGTCGGGCCGCCGATGGCGGCGTCGGGCCGGAGGTCGAGGAAGACCCTCTTCGCTTCGTCGGTCAGGTAGACGACCG
>JAUZEX010000853.1 GCA_030838815.1 Actinomycetota bacterium | reverse complement strand
ATCGGCGCCAAGGCCCGGGTGGCCCGGCCCAGCCGGATCCTGGTCGAGGGCGTCCACGACGCCGAGCTGGTGGAGAAGGTGTGGGGCGACGACCTCCGGCTCGAGGGCGTCGTCGTCGAGCGACTCGACGGCATCGACCACCTGGCCGACGTGGTGGCCGACTTCGCGCCCGGCCCCGGGCGCCGGCTCGGGGTGCTCGTCGACCACCTCGTGGCCGGCAGCAAGGAGGCCCGGTTGGCGGCCGAGGTCCGCCACCCTTATGTGTTGGTGACGGGAACCCCCTATGTTGATGTCTGGCAGGCGGTCCGACCGGCGGCGGCGGGCATCACCGCCTGGCCTGTGATCCCCCGGGGAGTCCCCTGGAAGGAGGGGGTCTGTGCCGCTTTCGGCGTGCCGGAGTCTGGCATTCTCTGGCGCAAGCTGCTGAATGTGGTCACGACCTGGGAAGATCTGGAGACGCCGTTCGTCCGAGCGGTGGAGCAGCTCATCGATTTCGTCACCGATCCGGGGGCAACCTGATGCCGAGCGAGAAGATCTCCGTGCTGTTGCCCCAGGACGTGCTCGAGCACGTCCGACGGGCGGCCGACGCTGGAGGTGAGACGCTCAACGAGTTCGTCCACGCCGCCCTGACCGACCGGCTCAGCCGCCTGACCGCCTCCGCCGAGCGCCGTCGGGCGGCCGCCGCCGAATGGTCCGACTGACCGGATAGGCGGCGGTAGCGAGGTCGCCCGGCCCGTCCGCGATACTGGACGGCCTATGGGCGACGCTCGACGGCGCAACCTCAGCCTCTTCCTCGACCACCAGGTCGACGCAGGACGGGCCGACCGGACGGCCATCATCTGCGGCGACGAGCGGGTCACCTACGGCCAGCTCCTCGAGCGGGCGGGCCGGGTGGCCGGTGCCCTCCACGACGCCGAGGTGCGGCGGGAGGAGCGTGTGCTGCTCCTCCTCGACGACACCCCGGCCTTCCCGGCCACGTTCCTGGGGGCGATCCGGCTCGGGGCGGTGCCGGTCCCGGTGAACCCCCTCTACAAGCCGTCGGACTTCCGCTACTTCCTGGAGGACTCGTACGCCCGGGTGATCGTGGCCGACGCCGCCTTCGCCGAGAAGGCGGCCGAAGCCGTCCATGGTCTCGACGGCGTCCGGGTCTACGAGCCGGCGGATCTCCTCGAAGCGGGAGGCGACGCCGAGGGGCTGCCGGCGGCCGCCACCCACGATGACGACATGGCCTTCTGGCTCTACAGCTCGGGATCCACCGGGCGGCCGAAGGGAGTCGTCCACCGCCAGGCCGACGCCGCCGCCACCTGTGAGACCTACGGCGCCTCGGTGCTCGGCCTGACCGCCGCCGACGTCACCTACTCGACCACGAAGCTGTACCACGCCTACGGGCTCGGCAACGGGCTGTCGTTCCCCTACTGGGTCGGCGCCACCACCGTGCTCACCCCGGGACGGCCCAGCCCCGACGCCATCTTCTCCACCGTCGAGACGCACCGGCCGACGGCGTTCTTCTCGGTGCCGACGCTCTACAACGCCCTCGTCAACGCCGAGGGGGCCAAGAGCCGCGACTTCTCGTCGGTGCGGATCTGCCTGTCGGCCGCCGAGCCCCTGCCCCCCGAGGTGTTCCGCCGCTTCGAGGACACGTGGGGACTTCCGATTTTCGACGGGATCGGCTCCACCGAGATGCTCCACATCTACTGCTCCAACACCGCCGAGGCCCGCAAGCCGGGCTCCAGCGGCCGGCCCGTCCCCGGCTACGAGCTCCTCATCCGCGACGACGACGGCCACCCCGCCGCTCCCAGCGAGGTCGGCGAGCTCCTGGTGAAGGGCGATAGCGCCCTGTCGGGCTACTGGCACCACCGGGACCGCACCCGCCGGACCCTGATCGGCGAGTACTTCGCCACCGGCGACCGCTACCGGGCCGACGAGGACGGCTTCTACTGGTACGAGGGCCGGGCCGACGACATGATCAAGGTTGGCGGGCTGTGGGTGTCGCCTATCGAGATCGAGAACGTCCTCATCGAGCACTGGGCGGTGCTCGAAGCGGGCGTGGTGGGGGTCGACGTCGACGGGTTCATGAAGATCCGGGCCCACGTGACGCTGCGGCCCGACCTCGAAGAACCTGGCGAAGGGCTGGTGGGCGAGCTCCAGAACCTGTGCAAGGAGCGCCTCCAGCGGTATCAGTACCCCCACATCGTCCGTTTCGAGAAGGACCTCCCGAAGACCATGACGGGCAAGATCCAGCGCTACCTGTTGCGAGGACGCCCGTGATCGCCGAAGCCGATGATTGACGGCATCCCCCTGGTGGACGCCCACCTCCACCCGGCCCGATTGTCGACCCTCAAGATGTCGGTCCAGGAGTGGGCGGCGGGCTTCAACTCGATGCACGGGATCTATGACGACGACGGGGCGGTCATCCCGTCGGCCTTCGACGCCTACCTCGAGGCCGAGGGCGTCGACGTGGCGATCATGTTCTGCGAGTACAGCCCGCTCTCGACCGGCGTCCAGCCGATCGAGGACCTCCTCCCCCTCGCCGCTGCCAACGCGGTCCGGCTGCGGTTCCTGGCCAACGTGAACCCCCATCTCCACGACCCGCTCCTGGCCGAGGTCGACCGCCAGCTGGCGCTCGGTGCGGTGGGGCTCAAGCTCCACCCCGTCCACGCCCGGTTCTCGCCCAATGACGCCATCCTGTGGCCGATCTACGCCCGGCTCGCCGAAGCGCAGCTGCCGGTCGTGTTCCACTGCGGCACCAGCGTCTTCCCCGGCGCCGTCAACCGCTATGCCGACCCCGGCCTCGTCGACGAGGTGGCGGGCGCCTTTCCCGACCTCAAGATCGTGCTGGCCCACGGCGGCCGGGGCTGGTGGTACGACGCGGCGGCGTTCATCACCCAGATGCGGGCCAACGTATGGATCGAGCTGTCCGGCCTGCCACCCAAGAAGCTGCCGCAGTACTACCGCAACTTCGATCTCGGCCGGCTGGGCCGGAAGTTCATCTTCGCCACCGACTGGCCCGGGGTGCCGGGCATCGCCCGCAACGCCGCCGGCGTGGCTGACCTCGGCTTCGACCGCGACACCCTGGAACGGATCTTCTGGCGCAACGCCTTCGACGTCTACGCCCTCGGCGCGGCGCCGGCTGACTGGGCCTAGTCATCCAGGGGTAAGTTCCGCTCTTATGCGACCGGGACGCGATGTCACCCCCAACATGACCGACTACGAGGCCGAACGGGCCGCCTTCCGGCTCGACGTGCCGGAGCGGTTCAACTTCGTCCTCGACGTGCTGGAGAAGCGGGCCGCGGCCACGCCCGAAGGGCTGGCCCTGCTGGCGCTGGACTCCGCCGGCTCCGAGACCGGCCGGTACACGTGGGCCTCGATGGCCCGGGAGACGAGGCGCATGGGCAACGCCCTGCAGGGTCTCGGGGTGAAGAAGGGTGACCCCCTCTTCATCATGCTGCCCCGGATCCCGCAGTGGTACGTGGCCGCCCTCGGCGCCATCCGCATCGGGGCCGTCCCCATGCCGGGGACGAACCTGCTGACCGGGAAGGACATCGAGTACCGGATCGCCCGGGCCGAGGCCGTGGCCGCCATCACCGACTCCGAGGGTGCGGCCAAGGTCGACTCGGTGGCCGGCAACCTCCCGAGCCTCGCGCACAATATCGAGGTCGGCGAGGCGCCGAGCCCAGGCTGGACCCCGAACGACCGCCTCCTCGAGACCGGTTCGGCCGACCCGACCGGCCCGTCAGATGGACTTGGTCCCACCGCCGCCACCGATCCCATGCTCCTCTACTTCACCAGCGGCACGGTGTCGTACCCCAAGATGGTCATGCACACCCAGGCCAGCTACGGCATCGGCCACACGATCACCGCCCGCTACTGGCAGGACCTCCGGGAGGGCGACGTCTCGTGGGCCCTGTCCGACATGGGGTGGGCCAAGGCCGCCTGGGGCAAGTTGTTCGGCCAGTGGCAGCAGGGGGCGACGGTCGTCCTCATGAACATGGGCAAGCCCGATCCCGACCAGATCCTCGACATCATCGGCCGCCACGGCGTCACGGAGTTCTGCGCCCCGCCGACGCTGTACCGGGCCCTGGTCCAGACCGACATCGGAGCCCACGACCTCTCGGGGCTGCGGCACTGCGTGTCGGCCGGCGAGCCGCTCAACCCGGAGGTCATCCGGGTCTGGGAGGAGGGCACGCGGGGCCTGACCGTCTACGACGGCTACGGCCAGACGGAGACGGTCAACATCGTGGCCAACTACCGCTGCATGCCGGTGCGGCCCGGCTCCATGGGCAAGCCGACCCCGGGCTTCGACGTCCGGATCGTGAGCGAGACGGGGGAGACCCTGGGGGCCGGAGAGGAGGGCCACATCGCCGTTCGGGTGGCCCCCGAGCGGCCGATCGGGATGTTCGGCGGCTACTACCAGGATCCGGAAGCCACGGAGGCCGCCTTCCACGGCGGCTGGTACTTCACCGGCGACAAAGGCCGGGACGACGAGGACGGGTACTTCTGGTTCGAGGGCCGCTCCGACGACGTCATCACGTCGTCGGCCTACCGCATCGGCCCGTTCGAGGTGGAGAGCGCCCTCATCGAGCACCCCGCCGTGGCCGAGGCGGCCGTCGTCGGGAAGGACGACCCGGAACGCACCCAGCTCGTGACCGCCTTCGTGATCTGCGCCCCGGGCTACGAGGGCTCCGAGACGCTGGCCGCCGAGCTGCAGGAGCACGTCAAGAAGACGACGGCGCCCTACAAGTACCCGCGGCTGGTGTACTTCGTCGACGAGCTGCCGAAGACCGTGAGCGGCAAGATCCGCCGCACCGAACTGCGGGACCGGCTCCGGGAG
This sequence comes from Actinomycetota bacterium, assembly GCA_030838815.1. Taxonomy (GTDB): domain Bacteria; phylum Actinomycetota; class Acidimicrobiia; order IMCC26256; family BP-133; genus BP-133. The sequence goes on along the minus strand of JAUZEX010000853.1, from coordinate 3,080 downwards.
GGGAACTCCTAGCGCGGCCGATCTTTCAGGAACGATCGCTAACCTGACGGGCCATGGGGGGAGGATCTCCGGCCCGGCGTCCGGGCCGCCGGCACCTGCTGCTGGCGTTGCCGGTCGCCTTCGGTGTGGCCGCCGTGCTGGCCGCGGCGCCCTCGGCGGCGCCGTCGGGCGGCCCGGCGGGGGCCGACCGCAGGCTGCCCGCCGATCCGGCGCTGCGGTCCCTCGACCCCAGGGTCCGCAGCGGCGCCGATGGCACTCCCTACCACGTCTCCGACCCGCTGAACCCGGTCTTCAAGAACGTGAAGGGTCCCTTCCGGCCCCAGGGCCTCGCCGGTCGTGACGAGTCCCACGACCCGCCGCCGGCCTACACCGAGGCGGATCGCCGCCAGTTGCTGCGGGAGGGCAAGGCCCTGTTCTTCTCCACCACCGCCTTCGGCCAGCAGCCGAGCCAGGGTCCGATGGTCTTCGGCCAGTTCCTGGCCTGCGCCACCTGCCACACCGGACCGGGGCTGAGCGATGGGCTCACCCACCTGGTCGGGCCGGTCCGGGAGCGGGAGCTCGGCCGCCGGCAGACGCCGTCGCTCTTCGGGGTGGCCAACACCGCCCCCTTCGGCTGGGACGGGCGCAACCCCGCCCTCCAGGATCAGTCCCGGGGCGCCATCGTCTCGCCGCTGGAGATGCACGCCTCCCGGGAGCCGACCAGGCGCGAGCTCGACGCCCTGGCCGAGTTCCAGCGGTCGATCGTCGAGCCCGCCGCCGTCCCGGGGAAGGACTTCGACCCCGTCCGGGCCAAGCGGGGCGAGGCCCTCTTCCGCACGCCGAGGCCGGTGCTCGACCCCACCGGTGAGTTCCCCTCCGGGCAACAGGTCGCCTGCGCCACCTGCCACTCCGGCCCGTTCCTGACCGACGGCAGGCCGCACCGGATGGCCCTGCCGACCGGCGATCCCGTCTTCGATCCGGGTCAGATCGGCTCCGACGGCAACATCCTCGGGTTCCACACCCCCTCGCTGCTAGGGGCCCGGTTCACGGCGCCGTACTTCCACGACGGCGTGGCCGGCGACCCGACGTCGCCCAGCAACTTCCTGGGCGGTGGCGTGGGCCCGGGGGCCGTGGAGGGGAACGTCGGCGCCGCCGGACCGGCTGCCGCCCGACGGGCGCTCCTGGACAACGTGCTGCCCTTCTACAACACCGTCCGATTCAACTTCGGGTTCACCTCCGAGGAGCTGAAGGACCTGACCGAGTTCATCCTCTCGCTGTAGGGCGCGGGAGGATGAGGGCCATGAGTGTCGAGGGGAGCGCCCCCGGGCCGCCGGGTCTGGCCCGCCAGGTGCTGCTGGTGGCGGGGAAGGACCTCCGCATCGAGGCCCGGTCCCGGGTCGCCCTCAACCAGGTGCTGCCCTTCGCCGGCGTCATCCTCCTGCTCTTCGCCTTCGCCCTCGACCCCGACCGCGGCCTCCTCCCGCGGGTGGCCCCCGGCCTGTTCTGGGTCGCCGTCCTCCTGGCCGGCCTGCTCGCCGTCTCCCGGGCCTTCGCCGTGGAGGGGGAGAACGGGGTGCGCGACGCCCTGCGGCTGTCCGGGCTCGACGGAGCGGCCGTCTTCTGCGGCAAGGCGCTGGCGGTGGCGGCCCAGCTCCTCGGCCTCGAGGTCGTCCTCGGGTTCGGCGTCGTCGTCCTCTACGACCTGCACTTTCACAACCTGGGGGTGGTGGTGGCGGCCAGCCTGATCGCGACCGCCGGGATCGCCGCCGCCGGTACCGTGTACGGGGTGCTCGCGGCGGGTCTGCGGGTGCGGGAGACGCTGTTTCCCCTGCTCGTGCTGCCCGTTGTGGCGCCGGTGATGCTCGGCGCGACCCGGGCCTGGGAGGCGGCGCTCGCCGGCGCTCCCTCCGAGGCGTGGCCCTGGGTGCAGCTTCTGGCGGTGTTCGGAGTGATCTACGTGACGATGGGCTGGCTGGCCTTCGGGCCGCTGTTGGAGGAGACATGAGAACCCGCGGGCTGGGGGGTGTCGCACAGGAAGGATGGTGGGCCCGCCGGGGGACGGTGGTGCTGGGCGGCCTGACGGTGGCCGGCCTGGCGCTGCTCGTCGTGCTGGGGCTGTTCGTCTCCGACCCCGACTACCAGCAGGGCGACGCCGTCCGGCTCATGTACCTCCATGTCCCGGCGGCCTGGATCGCCTACCTGGCCTACGGCGTGACGAGCCTGGCCTCGGCGCTCTACCTCTGGAAGCGCACCCGTTCCCCGGCGTGGGACACGCTGGCCGGCGCGTCGGCGGAGATCGGCGTTCTCTTCACCGGGCTCACGTTGGTGCTCGGCTCGCTGTGGGGCCGGCCGGTGTGGAACGTGTGGTGGGCGTGGGACGCCCGTGTGGTCTCGACCGCGGTCTTGTTCTTCCTGTATCTCGGGTACCTCGCCCTGCGGCGGGTCCCGGCCGACCCTGCGGTGCGGGCCCGGCGCAGCGCCATCGCCGCCCTGGCTGCCTTCGTCGACGTGCCGGTGGTGCACTTCTCGGTGGAGTGGTGGCGCACGCTGCACCAGAAGGGGACCGTCTTCAACCGGGAACTGAACCCCACCATCCAGGGCAACCTGGCCTGGGCGCTGCTCTCGGGCGTCTTCGCCTTCACCTGCCTCTACCTCTACCTGCTGGAACGCCGGTACCGGCTGGCGGTGATGGAGGAGGCCATCGAGGAACGGGCCCTCGACGCGGCCATCGCCGAGCGGCGGGCCGAAAGCGACGTCCCGCCGGTGAAGGTGCCGTCGTGACCGACGCCGGCTATGTCATCGGCGGGTGGACGCTCACGGGCGTCGCCATCGCCGGCTACGTCGGCCGGCTCTGGGCCCGGTCGCGCCGGGCCCGACGGCTCCTGCCCCCCGATGGACAAGGCCCAGAGTGGACCTGATCGACGCGCCCGTCCTCCTCGTCGCCCGTCCGAAGCCGAAGCGGATGCGGTACATCGTGGCTGGCGGGCTGTGCGGCGCCGCCGTCCTCTTCCTGATCGTCGGCGGGCTGTCCCGCAACATCGTCTACTTCCGGACGGTGTCGGAGGGCGTGACGGCTCACGGGAAGGCGCCCGACGACACGG
>JAUZEX010000845.1 GCA_030838815.1 Actinomycetota bacterium | reverse complement strand
GCCAGCGCGTCTGCCATTCCGCCACTCGCCCGGCGAATGCATTCGAGCGTAGCAGCCGTCCCCCGGCGCTCTGGCGGACGAAAGGGCTGAACAGACCGTGCGTAAGGGTCGCCGGAACATGTCGTGGCCCGCCGTTAGACTCCGCGACGTGGGTTTACACGGGTTCGAGCGCCGGCTCGAGGCGCTCGTCGAGGGGGTCTTCTCCCGGGCCTTCCGCAGCGGCCTCCAGCCCGTCGAGATCGGCCGAAGACTGGCCCGGGAGATGGACGATCAGCGCACCGTCGGCGTGCACGGCCTCATCGCGCCCAACTCCTTCCGTGTGCGGCTGGCGGAGTCCGACCGGGCCCGGTTCGAGGCCTTCGAGACCACCCTGCTGCGGGAGCTGGCCGACGCGGCCCGGTCCCACGCCCGCGACGAGGGCTACGGCTTCCTCGGCCAAGTCATCGTGTCTCTCGAGACCGATCCCGACCTCAACCCCGGCCAGTGCGCCGTCGCGGCCGAGATCAGAGCCGATCCCGACGGGCGGGTCGGCACACTGGTCACGGCCGACGGCCGGCGCATCCCCGTGGCGGAACGGCCGGTCGTGATCGGCCGGCTGTCGAGCTGCGACATCCCCCTCGGCGACCCCCAGGTATCGCGCCGCCACGCCGAGGTCCGCCGCGACCCTGAGGGGTTCGCCGTGTTCGACCTGGGGTCCACCAACGGCACGGTCGTCAACGGCGCCCCGGTCCGGGAGCGGCGCCTGTCCGACGGCGACGAGCTGCGGATCGGGTCGGCCACGATCCGCTTCGAGACGTCCTGAGGCGGCGCAGCGGTGCCCGAGGCGATCCTCACCATCCTCAAGTTCTGCTTCCTGGGCCTGCTCTACCTGTTCCTGGCCCGCGTCGTCCGAGCCGTCTACCGGGAGCTGTCGCCCGATCGTCCGGCTCCCGCCGCCACCGCCAACGGCGCCGGTCGCTTCGGCCGGGGCCGGCGCAGCGACCAGCCCGTCCGGCCCTTCAAGCTGAAGATGATCGATCCGGCGACGGCCCAGATCTTCCCCCTCGGGGAGGAGGTCACGATCGGGCGGGCGCCGGGATGTTCCGTGCCGCTGGCCGACGACACCTATGTTTCTCAGCTCCATGCCCGCATCTACGTCCGTGACGGGAAGCCGTTCGTGGAGGACCTCGGCTCCACCAACGGCACCTTCCTCAACCGCGACCGGCTGAGCAAGACGATGCCCCTCCACCGCGGCGACAAGCTCCAGATCGGCCAGACGGTGCTGGAGATCGTCCAATGACCCGGGCTGCCATTCCGGGGGGCGCCCCCGGAACGCCGGGCCGGGTGTCCCCGATATGAGATTTGCCGACGGCTCCCGGTCCGACGTCGGCCGTGGCCGGCCCGAAAACGAGGACAGCCTGCTCGTCGACCGGGAGCACGGGCTCTACGCCGTGGCCGACGGCATGGGCGGCCACCGGGCCGGTGAGGTGGCCAGCGCCACCGCCATCGACACCCTGCGGGCCGCCTTCGGGGGCGGGAACCCCATCGACCGGGCCGTGGCCGCCGCCAACGCTGCCGTCTTCGCCAAGGCGGCCGACGACGCCGCGCTCCGGGGCATGGGGACCACCCTCACCGCCGTCGCCCTCCGGCCCGACGGCACGGCCATTCTCGGCCACGTCGGCGACTCCCGGGCCTACCTCATGCGCGACGGCGCCGTCACCCAGGTCACCGACGACCACTCGCTGGTCGAGCAGCTCGTGCGGGAGGGCCGGCTGAGCCCCGAGGAGGCCCAGCACCACCCCCAGCGGGCCATCATCACCCGGGCCCTCGGCGTGGACCCCGACGTCGAGGTCGACACCTACCGGGTGGACCTCAAGCCCGGCGACCGCCTCCTGATCTGCTCCGACGGGCTGACCGGCATGCTGTCGGACGAGACGATCGCCGCCACGCTGCGCCGCCACGCCGACCCCCAGCAGGCCGCCGAGACCCTGGTCGACATGGCCAACCAGGCCGGCGGCGACGACAACATCACCGTCGTGATCCTCGACGCCCTGGCCGACGGGGACGGGCGGGGCGCGGCCGCCGCGGCTGACGTCGCCGCCCCGCTCGAAGGCACCGGCGAGCTGCAGGTCGTCGATGCGGACGACGACGGTGCGCGGGCCGTGGCGGCGGCCCGCCCCGATGTCCCCGACGCTGACGCCGCTTCCGACGCTGACGTGGCGGTGACGCCCCGGCGGGCCCGGCGGAAGATGCGGGGCCCGATCGTGTGGGGGCTCCCGATCGTGGCGGTGATCGGCATCGCCGTCGGCGCCGTCGGGTGGTACGCCCGGCGCACCTACTACGTCGGCCTCTCAGCCGACCGGGTCACGCTGTTCAAAGGCGTGCCGGGGGGGCTGCTCGGGTGGCAGCCAACCGTCGACCGGCTCACCGACCTGAGTGCCGCCGACCTCACCGAGGCCGACCGGGAAGACCTCGAGAACGGCCATCGCTTCGCCAGCCACTCCGACGCCGACCGGTTCGTCACCCGCCTCCAGCAGGCCCACGAGGCCCTGGCCGGCACCACGACCACCACCGGGCCGGCCCCCGCCACCCCGCCCGCCGGGACCCCCACCGACGCCACACCGGCGTCCACCGCGACCAGCCGGTGAAGTTGCCCACAATGTCCGGAGCAGGGCCCGCGGCCGCCGCCCGGCGCTCGACCGAGCTCGGCCTGGTGATCCTGGCCGTGATCCTGGCCGCCGGCGGGTACGTCCTCACCGCCCTGGCCAAAGGCGCCACCCTCCCCGCCGACCTCGCCCCCTTCGCCGCCGGGGCCGCCGGGCTGGCCCTCGCCGCGCACGTCGCGGTCCGCCGCTTCGCTCCCCGGGCCGACGGGACCCTTCTGGGGCTGTCCATCATGCTCAATGCGATCGGGTTCGTGGTCATCGCCCGGCTCGACCACAACCTGGCCCGGTACCAGACGCTGTGGACGGCCGTCGGCGTCGCCGCCTTCGTGGCCACCCTGGCCGCCGTGAAGCGCATCCGTGACCTGGAGCGCTACCGCTACACCTTCGCCCTCCTCGGGATCGGCTCGCTGCTCATTCCGGCCGTCCCCGGCATCGGCCAGGAGATCAACGGTGCCCGGCTGTGGGTCCACCTCGGGCCGCTCAACTTCCAACCCGGCGAGGCGGCCAAGGTCACCCTGGTGATCTTCCTCGCCGCCTACCTCGTGGAGAAGCGGGAGCTGCTCTCCACCCCGACCTGGCGGGTCGGGCCGCTGATGCTGCCCGACCCGAAGCACTTCGCCCCGCTGCTCCTGGCCTGGGGCTCGTCGATCCTCGTCATGGTCCGGGAGAAGGACCTCGGATCGTCGCTGCTGTTCTTCGCCGTGTTCCTGGCCATGCTCTACATGGCCACCGCCCGGGTCAGCTACGTCGGGATCGGCGCGGCCATGTTCGCGGTGGGGGCGACGCTGGCCTACCACGCCTTCGGCCACGTCCGGGAGCGGGTCACGACCTGGGTCAACCCCTGGCCGACGGCCCAGGGCCACAGCTTCCAGCTGGTCCAGGCCCTGTTCGCCTTCGGCTCGGGCGGGTTCGCCGGCACCGGCCTCGGGCTCGGCAGCCCCGGGAAGA
>JAUZEX010000789.1 GCA_030838815.1 Actinomycetota bacterium | reverse complement strand
CGTGTCCCGGCCTGATTGGTGAAGGACCGTTCGACCATCCGACCCGCTGCCGCCGGGGCCTCGCCGGCGCGGGCCGGCGCGGCGCCGGCCCACAGGAGGACGACGTCCAGGCCGAGACGTCGAAGCCCGGCGCGTGGGGACGAAAGGTGCTCGGCGATGGGGCGAGGATACCGGCCCGCTGGGGCCGGCCATCTTCAGTTTTCGGAGTCCTGGCCCGCCAGGCGGCGGATGTCGCGCTCGAGGGTCAGGATCCCGTCGGCCTTTTCGACGCAGAGGGCGATGCCGGCCCGGCCGGCCTTCTGCTCCAGCTCGGCGTCGAGATAGGCGGTGTAGAGGATGATCTTCTGCCCGGGGCGCTCTTCCTTGATGAGCCGGGCGGTGAGGAGGCCGTCGAGGCCGGGCATGCTGTAGTCGAGGACCACGACGTCGGGGTCGGCGTCGCGCATCAGGGGCAGCGCCGCCGCGCCGTTGGCGGCGGACCCGACCACCTCGAAGTCGTCGAGGGTCAGCATCTGCTCCAGCAGCTCACGCATCTGGGGCGTGTCCTCGATCACGAAAACACTGATCACGGGTGCGAATGATGGCACGCCCGGCGCCGCCGAGGGGGGAGGCCCGGGCCGGAGTCGGACGGCTGGGTGTCAGCCGCCGTCACCGGACGCCGAGGCCGTCGCAGATCATGGCCGTCGCCTCCCGGGCCACCTCGGTGGCGGTCTGCGGGCCCGGGCGGTACCACTCCGCCGTCCAGTTGAGGGCACCCAGGATCAGCATCCTGATCACACCGAGGTCGAGGTCGGAGCGGATCTCGCCCGCCGCCCGGGCATCTTCGAGCAGGGCCCGCCACGTGTTGCCGTAGGCCCGCTGGTCGGCCAGGTGCCGGGCTCGGACGTCGTCGGGGACCTGGCCGAAGATCCGGATGTTGGCCGAGGTGTAGTCGCCGATCTCGAGCACCATGAGGACGTGGCCCTCGATGGCGGCCCGCAACCGGTCGAGGGCCGACGCCGAGCCGGGCAGGGCCGCCACCCGCTCCTGCACGTAGCCGCGGGTCCGGGCCACGCCGACCCGCAGGACCTCCTCGACGAGCTCCTCTTTGGACGGGAAGTAGTAGTACACGCCGGGTGTGTGCATCCCGGCCCGATCGGCGATGTCGCACAACCGGGCCCCGGCATAGCCTCTATCCGAGAACACCTTGGCCGCGGCGTCGAGGAGCCGCTCCCGGGTCTCCTCCGACTTCCGCGTCCGGGACTCGCTCCTCACCATTGCCGCCCGATTTTAATTCGTGTTAAAAAGTGGAGTCAACCGAGGCGAGGAGAGACGACGTGCACGTCGGCATGGGGACGTTCTTCCAGAATCCGGGCCGGGCCCGGTCCGACGCCGATGTGTGGCGGTTCGGCCTCGAACTGGCCGGCGGCGCCGAGGCGCAGGGATTCGACTCGGTGTGGTCAGCCGAGCACCACTTCACCGACTACCACATGTGCCCCAACGTGGCGCAGTTCCTCACCTGGGTGGCATCGCGCACGACCCGGGTGCAGCTCGGCTCGATGGTGCTGGTGCTGCCGTGGCACGACCCCGTCCGCCTGGCCGAGGAGGTGACCGTGCTCGACCACATGTCGGGTGGGCGGGTGCTCCTCGGGATCGGTCGGGGCCTGGGCCGGGTCGAGTTCGAGGGGTTCCGGCTCCAGATGGGCGAGTCCCGCCGGCGGTTCACGGAGTACGCGGCGGCCATCCTCACCGCGCTGGAGACGGGGCAGATGGCCGCCGACGGCGAGCTGTACCGCCAGCCCCCGGTGGAGATCAGGCCGGCCCCGCTGGCCTCGTTCCGGGGCCGGGTCTACGCCTCGGCCATCTCGCCCGAGACGTCTCGCATCCTGGCCGAGCTCGGCGTGGGGATGATGATCATCGCCCAGAAGCCGTGGGAGACGGTCGAGGCCGACGTCGCCGCCTATCGAGAGCTGTACCGGGAGATCAACGGCGAGGAGGCGCCCAAGCCCCTGCTCGTCAGCTGGGTCTCGGTCCACGAGAGCGAGGCGGCGGCCGAGGAGATGTTCGAGCGGTGGATCGTCGGCTACTGCGCCTCCACCCTCGTCCACTACGAGTTCGCCAACCAGGGCCTGGCCGACATCCCCGGCTACGAGTACTACGGCAAGCTGGCCCAGCGGATCGCCAAGCACGGCACCGACGACTTCACCCGCTTCCTGGCCGGCCTCCAGGTGTGGGGGACGCCGGAGTCGGTCACGGAGCAGCTCCGGGAAAACGTCCGCCGCATCGACGGCGCCGGCGTCGTCGGGGTGTTCAACTACGGCGGCATGCCCGACGACGTCGCCCGGGCCAACATCGGCTGCTTCGCCGAACGGGTCCTGCCGGTGCTGCACGGGATCGACGCCGGCCCGCCGGTGGGGCGGCCCGTCACCGCCGGTGCCCGCTGAGCCGATGGACCGCGACGCCGACATCGGCCTCGTACGGCGCTTCCTGGCCCTGCACGAGACGCGGGCCGACGAGCTCGCTCCGGCCACCTACCGCCAGCCGGCGGCCGACTACACGGGCGCCGAGCACCTCGAGCGGGAGCGGCGCACGCTCTTCCGCGGCACTCCCCTGCTGGCCGGCCTGTCGGCCGACATCCCCGAGGCCGGCGACTACCTGACCCTGTGCGGCGACGGCGCCCCGATCGTGGTTGTCCGGGGCGACGACGGCGTGGCGCGGGCCATGGTCAACACCTGCCGCCACCGCGGCGCCCGCCTCCTCGAGGGTCGGGGCCGGGCCTCCCGCTGCATCGTCTGCCCCTACCACTCCTGGACCTACGACCTCACCGGCCGCCTCACCGCCCAGCCCGGGGCGGGCGACGCCTTCGCCGACGTCGCCCGCCACGACCTCGGCCTCCCGCCCGTCCCCATCGCCGAAGGGCACGGCCTGATCTTCGTCCGCCCCGGGTCCGACGAACCGATCGACCTCGACGCCGTCCTGTGCGGTCTCGGCCCGGAGCTCGATGGCTACAAGCTCGCTTCGTACCACCACGTCGAGACCCGCACCCACGTCCAGGCCTTCAACTGGAAGTTCGTCATCGACACGTTCCTCGAGGCGTACCACATCTTCTCGCTCCACAAGCAGAGCATCGCCCCGCAGTATTTCTCCACCGGCGCGCTGTTCGACCCCTACGGTCCGCACAGCCGCCTCATCGGCGTGCGCCGCTCCATCGTCGAGCTGGTCGGGCAACCGGAGGACAGCTGGTCGATCCTCCCCCACGGCACCGTGCACTACGTGCTGGCCCCCAATGCGTTGCTCGTCCACCAGCTCGACCACTTCGAGCTGTGGCGGGTCTTCCCCCTCGCCGTCGACCGTACGCTGGTCCACACC
>JAUZEX010000749.1 GCA_030838815.1 Actinomycetota bacterium | reverse complement strand
GCTTCCGGTGCTCGGCCCGTTCGCCGACCTGTGGCTGCTCTACCTCGTCGTCAGCGGCCAGTGGGGGGTGGCGGCCGGCGTGCTGGCTCTGGCCGTCGTCGCCGATCTCGTGGTGGCGGCCCTGGCCGTGGCCGCCGACGGGGAGCGGTGGTCCCTGGTGGCGCTGGCTCCGCTGCTGCGCCTGCTGTGGCGGCCGCTGCAGCTGGCGGTGGTGATCCGCAGCCTCCGGCGCTGGGCGGTGGGAGCGGAGCAGTCGTGGGACAAGGTGGACCGCTACGACACCGTCTACCTGGCGCCGGCCGAAATCGACCTGGTGGAACTGCCCGAGAGCCGCTCTGCGGCCGACGACCTCCCCGCCCCGACGGGCAGGCCCGGGGCTGCCGGCGATCAGCGGTCCTGACCGCCCGGTGTTCTCCGGCGGCGGCGACGAGCGAGGAACAGTAGGGCTGTACCCGTCACGCCGAGGGCGGCGGCCATGGCGCCGAAGAGGCTGTCGGGGCTGACCCGCTGGGCCGGGCGCAACGGGCGCAGCCGCCCGGGGGTGGCCGGATCGGCCACGGCCAGGATCCGCTCGCCCCGGCTCGTCAAGGTCTGCTGGGGCAGGACCAGGATGCCGTCGACGGTCGGGCGGGCCGGCGCCGCCGTCGGGCCGGAGCCCTGCGTCGCCGCATCGGGATCGGCGTCCGGGACGCCGTCCGGAAGGGTGTAGCGGACGACGACGGTCCGGCAACCGGACCCGCACTCGGGCGGGCGGCCGACGACCGTGGCCTCGACGGTGAGCCCCGACTCGGGGATGGCGATCTCCCGGTCGGTCACCGTGGCCAGCAGGACGAGGCACCCGGCCGCGCCGGCCAGCAGCCCGGCGCCGAGGGCGACCAGCACCCGGCGCCGGTCCCGCCGGTCGGGCCGCACCAGCGGGCCCATGGCCAGGCCGATCCCGAAGGCGACGAGGTGCCCCCAGTCGGTGAAGGTCCCGGTGCCCACCACCGCCCGTCCGATGTCGACGGTCATGAAGGCCGCCCACCCGAACGCCAGCAGTCGGGGCAGCCGGTAGACGAGCACCCCGGCCACGGCGGCCACGCCGTAGCTCACCCCGACGTCGACCGGATAGACGAGGCTCGCCCCGGCGCCCTCCCGCACCTGGAGCCAGATCCCGACGGTGGTGGCCAAGGTGGCGCCGATGTGGCCGGCGGCGAACGTGGCCAGCCACCGGTAGGTGCCGACCCACCGCTCCACCGGAGCCAGCACCACCGTGAAGGTGAGGGCCTGGCCCACCAGCCGCCCGCTGTCGAGGAGGAAGGCGGACAGCACCAGCACCCGCGGTGCGTCGCGTGACATCTGGAAGAGGTTCGTGCTCTGGTGGCGCAGGATCCGCGTCGCGGTGGGGGCGTCGACACTCCGCAGCACCAGCGTGGTGACGGCCAGGACGAGCAGGAGGACGTGGGTCCCCGGCGCCGCCGCCAGGTAATCGGCCACAGCCCGGTACACCCGGCGCCACCGCGGGTGCGCCGGTGCCGTCCCGCTCGTCGTGTCCGCCGCCGTCGTCGCCATCCGGCCCGAGCGTAAGGAACGCCGTCTCCCCCGGATCCTCGGCTTGAGGAACCTTGAGGTCCGTCTCCAACGAACCGGCGCGGGCGGTTCAGGCGGTGTCGGCGGTGGCGGTGCCTTCGGGGAGGCCGTCGACGTAGGTGACGGTGTTCGTGCGGACGGCCGGCGTTCGGGGGCCGCGGATGATCACGCCGGTCAGGTTCAGGGGGTCGCAGGCGTTGACGGTGACCCGTTCGCCGGAGCAGGGGTGGCGGCGGATGTCGGACAGGCCGTCGACGGCGGCGGGCAGGGCGTACTGCTCGCCGGAGAAGCCGGCGACGAACCGCCCGCCCCGGACCAGGCCCCGGTCCTCGAAGCGGCGCAGGGCCCGCTGCAGGTCGCGCCAGGGGAGGGGCATCCCTTCGTGGACGGCCAGATCGCGGAACACAACCCCCCACCGCTGGAGCAACTGGTCGGCGACCGCCTCGGCCAACGCCTCACGGTCGTCGACCGGCTCGACGGAAGGGATGAGCGACCACCGGCCCGCGGCCCGGTTCGGGCGGGGCGCTCCCCGCCGCAGGCGGCTCACCGAGTGGGCCGACTTGGGCCGCGACCGGGCGGCGCCCACCAGGGAGCGGATGGCGGCGAAACCGTCGGCGGTCAGCAGGCCCCGGGACACCCCGTCCCACAGTGCCTCCTCGATATCGGCCGGCAACCGCCGGGTGGCGGCGGCCAGCTCGGCCAGGAACTGCGCCCCCCGCTTCCCGAGTGCCTCGACGACCTCGGCCGTGGCGCCCGCTTCCGGCACGCCCGGCTCGACGATTCCGACCGGGCCGAGGCGGGCGGCCTGGAGCAGCCAGGGGAGGTCTTCCCGGAAGACGACGGCCACCGGGGTGGCTTTCGAGGGGGTGGACCGCCGGTCGGACGCCGGCTGGTTGGGGGACAGGCGCAGCCAGGTGACCTCGCCGTCGTGGCAGAGCCGGTCGAGGTGCGCGGGCTGGTAGTCGGCCACCCGGCGGCGGAGGATCTCCGGCTCCCAGGCGGCGGCCGCCGACTCGAAGCCCTGGAGCTGTTCGACGGCGATGCGGACCCCGCCGTGACCCCGGAGCTGGGTGCCGGGGGCGACGTGAGCCCAACGGAGGAGAAAGCGCATGAAGTCGACGGCGCTGACGGCCTCGACCGCCTTGCGCCGGCTGCTGCGGGAGTAGGAGTGCATGCGGGCCAGGAGCCGCCGGGCGCACCACTCGACTGTTTCGGCGCTGGCGGAGCCCGGGTCGGTGAAGCGGCCCTGGAGCGCGAACCCGGCCTGCTCCAGCACCGCCAGGCCGATGGCCACCTTCGAGGGCGTGAGCGCGCACCGTTCAGCCAGGTCCGCGGCGGTCGCCGGACCCGACAGGTCGAGATGCCCCCGCAGCACCGCCGCCACCACCTGCTCGACGGCCGGCGGCTCCGGTTCGGCCGCCGCCGTCGTGCCGAACAGCTCATCGAGGAGAACCTGCACGTCGGCGGCGCTTTCCGTGGCCCACCAGCGCTCGACGCCGTCAGGACCGATCTCCGATCTGACCCGGCCTCGGCCGGCCAGTTCGGCGAACAGCCCCCGCCAGGCGCCTCGGGCGGGGGTGACCAGCAGGCTCAGCAGCAGGTCGTGGAGGTCGTCGGCCGTGCCGGGCTCCGGCGTGACCTCGGCCCGGACCCGGGCGATGGCCTCGGGGTCGAGCCGGCCGATTGTCGACAGGTCGACGGGAAGCCCTCGCCTGAGCGGCACTGCATTTGTCCGGCGGTCGATGGCCTCGGCGTCGTCGAGGAAGGCGTAGGGCTTGGCGGTCAGGATCTCGTGGGCGAAGGCCGACGCCTCGGTGGTGTCGCGGAAGTGGACCTCGACCCGGCCGGTCTCGATGCCGTCGAGCAGCGCCTCCAGGCCGTCGATGTCGAGCGCTTCGGTCATCGTGTCGTGCATCGTCTGGCGGACGAGGGGATGGTCGGGGATCTGGATGGGGCCGGAGACGTTCTCCTGGCAGGCGGCGGCCTGGGGGAACAGGGCGGCCATGAAGTCGTCGGCCTCCATCCGCTGCAGCGGCGGGGGGTTGCGGCGCCCGCCCTTCCACCGCAGGACCATCAAGGCCCGGTTGAGGTTCCACCGCCACCGGCTCTGGAACATGGGCGACACGGGCGACAGGACCGCTTGCTGGAGGACCTCCCGGACCGTCTTGGAATTGAGGAAGCGGGGTACGTCGGCCAGCGGGAAGCTGTGCTGCGGGCCGAGCGACAGGACGACGGCGTCGTCGTTGGCCGCGGCCTGGAGCTCGAAGTCGAACGAGACGCAGAAACGCTTCCGCAGCGCCAGCCCCAGCGCCCGGTTGATCCGCCCGCCGTGGGGCGAGTGGACGACGAGGTGCATCCCGTCGGTCTCGTCGAAGAAGCGCTCGAAGACGAGGTCGGTGGAGGTCGGCACCACGCCGAGGACGGCTTTGCCGGCGGCCACGTAGTCGACGAGCTGGCTGGCGGCGGCCTCGTCGAGCCGGGCCGCGTCGCGGAGCCAGGAACGGGCGCCGTCGGGGTCGCCGGCGGTGACGAAGGCGTCGATCGTCGACCGCAGCGCCGACACCTCGCTGGACAGCTCCGGGGTGCGGGCGGGGGCCTCACCCATCCAGAACGGGATCGAAGGGGGCTTCCCTTCGGCATCGGCCACCCGGACGACGCCGGAGGCCACCTGGCGGATCTGCCAGGCGTGGGTGCCGAGGAGGAAGATGTCGCCGGCCATCGACTCGGTGGCCCAGTCCTCGTTGACCGTGCCGACGAACAGCTCGTCGGGCTCGAGCACGACCCGGAAGTCGCCGATCTCGGGGATGGCGCCGCCCGAGGTCAGGGCGGCCATCCGGGCTCCCGGGCGGGCCCGCACCTCGCCGTTGACCCCGTCGAGGTGGAGGTAGGCGGCCCGCCGCCCCCGGCCGGTGGTGACGCCGTGGCTCACCATGGCCAGGACCTCGTCGAAGGTCTCCCTCGGCAGGTCACGGTAGGGGTACGCCCGGCGCACCAGGGCGAAGAGGTCGTCGACGGCCAGGCTCGGCGGGGCGGGCTCGGAGGACGGGAGGGCGTCGGCGGCGACGGCGGCGTCGCCGGCGGGGGA
>JAUZEX010000298.1 GCA_030838815.1 Actinomycetota bacterium | reverse complement strand
AGGTCATGACCGATGTGGAGCCGACGCCCCCGGGGCGGCCGAGCCGGTCCCGGGTGGCGCTCGTGGTCACGCCGATCGTGGCCCTCATCGTGGCCGCCTACGTGGGCGACGCCCTCACCACCACCTGGGCCGACAAGCACCCGCTCCTCCTCACGCTCCTCAACGCCCGCAGCCGGGTGCTGGTGCTCACGACGAACCAGCTCGACGCCGCCTCCTACTACCTGGCCGCCGGGCTCCGGTTGCTGGCATCGGACCCGCTCTTCTACCTGCTCGGCGTCTGGTACGGCGACGCCATGGTCGTGTGGCTGGAGAAGCGGTCCAAGACCTTCGGGGAGCAGATCCGGATGTACGAGCGGGCCTTCGCCAAGGCCGCCTATCCGCTCGTCTTCATCGCCCCCAACCCCTACATCTGCCTCTTCGCCGGCGCGTCGGGGATGCCGCTGGCCAGCTTCTTCAGCCTCAACATCGTCGGGACCGTGGCCCGGCTGTACCTGATCCGGCGCGTGGGACAGACCTTCGACGAGCCGATCCAGGCCGTGCTGCGCTTCTTCGACCGGTACCGCCTGCCCCTGTTCGTCATCAGCGTGGCGCTGGTGGTCTTCGTGATCTGGAACGACCGCCGGCAGGGGAAGGACGAGATCGGCTCGATGCTGGAACTGGCCGAGCACCCACCCGACGATCCCGAACCCGACAGCGGCGGACCCGGAGCCGATCCGGCGGCCGGGACCCCTTAACGGGGCAGGAGCGGCCGGGGGTCGAGCCGGCGGCGCCACCGTTCCCAGCCCGGATCGTGGGCATCGAGCGCCCGCACCACCCCGTCGGCCGCCGCCCACGCCTCGGCGCCGGCGTCGGCGCCCTTGCCCCCATCGGCGGGACCGGCGTCGTCACGACCGCCGGCGCCGGCGCCGGCGCCTGCGGCAGCAGGCCCGGGGCCGTAGGCCGCGCCGTTCACGAGACCGGCCAGGTGGCGTATCGCCGGCGCCAGGCCCGGCCGCACGGCTCCGGCCCGGCGGGCGAACTCCAACGGGGTCTCGGCGCTCCGGCGGGGAAGGCGGGCCTCGTCGAGCCGGTCGAGGGCTTCCCGCCAGGCGGCGAGGACGGCCTCGTCGGCCCGGGCCCGCCGGCGGCGGCTCCGGCGGCGGGTCTTGGCCGCCGGCGGGAAGGCGACCAGGCCGAGCGCGCCGAGACCCAGCCACCACAACGTGCGGGAGTGGGCGACCGCGCCGGCCAGCCCGCCCGACCGGCCTCCCGGGCCGGCGTCGACGCCTGCCCCGCCCCCGGGGTCCACCCGGGCCAGGTTCGACGGCCCACCCCCGGCGCCGGAGGCCCGGGCGGCGGCGGCCAGATGCGGCCCGGCGTCGAGCCGCAGACGGGTCTCCGGGCCGGGCAGCACACGGCCCGGTGTGGGTTCGAAGGCCGTCCAGCCGATGCCGTCGAGGAAGACCTCGGGCCAGGCGTGGGCCTCCCGGGTGGTCACCCGCCAGACGCCGGCCACCTCGTCGTACGCCCCGGGGGTGAACCCCACGGCCACCCGGGCCGGGAGGCCCACGGCCCGGGCCATGGCGGCGTAGGCGCCGGCGAACTGCTCGCAGTAGCCCCGGCGGGCGCTGAACAGGAAGTGGTCGAGGGCGTCGAGCGAAGCGCCGGGCGGGGCGGTCTCGTCGTAGATGAAACCCACCCGCAGGCTGTCCTCCAGCGCCAGAGCGCGGTCGTAGGGGGTGGCCGCGCCGGCGGTGAACCGCTGGGCCAGCTCCCGGACGCGGGACGGGAATCGGTTCGGTAGCGCCAGATAGCGGGCCAGGCCCGGCGGTCGGCCGGCGGAGGCGGCGGGCAGCTGGTCGACCCGCTCCCGGGGGAGGCGCGACTCCACCCGGTAGGCGCGGACGGCCCGCGATCCCTTCTTCGTCACCAGGGAGTCGGTCTCGGGGTCGAGCCGGGCGCCGGCCGCCGTCACCCGGATCGCCCGGTCGGCGGCGGGGAGCCACGGCGAGTCGAGGGCCGTGAGCCGGAAGTCCTGGTCGAGGGCCCGGTCGGCGGTGGCGGCCGCCGGATGGGACTCCGCCCCCTCGTGGCGGAAGAGCGCCGGCCGCGACGGCGACCACCGGCGGCCGTCGAACCGGTCGAGCGCCGTGAGCCGCCAGTAGGCCGGCGCCGGGGCGCGAACCGTGAACAGCTCCGTCCGGCGGTCGGTGAGCAGCTGGGGCCGGATGTCGACCAGCGGATTGAGCTCCACCCGCGACACGTCGAGCATCACCCCCAGGGCGTGCACGTCGACCACGGCCCGTCCCAGCCCCGGGACGACCGGTCCCAGCACCACGGCGGCCAGCCCGACCGCCAGCGCCGGCCCGGCCCGGCCCGGAACACCGCCTGGGATGAACCGGTGGAGGCCCCGCCCGGCTGTGGCGGGCGGGGGGCGCAGGACCAGGGCATGGGTGACGGGGAGGGCGGCGGCGCGGTCGAGGGCGGCGTAGAGGGCGGTGGCGGCGGCGAAGGCGAACGTCAACGGGGCGCGCTGACGTCCGGTACCGAGGGCGGCGACAACGACGGGGAACACGGCCAGCGGCAGGACGGCCGACAGTCCCGCCCGCCGGCGCCGGGCGAGCGCATCGGCGGTGGCGGTGGCGATCCAGAGCCCGGCCACCACCCAGACGAGCAGCTCCGGCGTGGTCGGGGCGGGGACGATCGCCGCCCGGAGGGCGTCGGGTGCCCGGGCGGCCACCCGGACGAGGGCGGTCAGGGTGGCCGGGGTGGGCAGCCCGTGGGCCGTGTGGCCCCCGACACTCTCGGCCAGCAGCAGTGCGAGCCCGCCGGCCTGGGCAGCCAGCGCCGCCCGGCCCGTCCACCGGCCGCCGAGCGCGCCGAGGGCGTGGGCGCCGACGACGGCGGCCAGAACCGGCGCCACCCACCCGGCGTCGCCGAAGAGCCGGCAGCAGCCGGCCGCACCGACAAGCGACACCGCCATGAGACCGAGCCGGGCGGCGGACGGGACCGCCGCCGGCGCTAGCGCCGGACGGGATCGCGCCGGCCGCATGACCGCACCGCCTCGTTCCAGGCCTCGGGGAAGTTCTCGATCGGGCCGACGGGGACGAGCACAAAGCCCATGTGCCGACCCGGCACCGCGTCGGGCGGGCCCGGCGCGCCCGGGCCCCCGTCAGCGCGCCGCCCGCCGCCGACCGCCCGCGGCCCCGGCGGCGGCTCGCACCGGGCGACCACGACCAGGCCGAGGCGGGGGGCGAGCGCGGCCAGGGCGGCGAGCTCGGCGGGAGGGGTGTCGCCCACGATGGCGGCCAGGGGGCCGGTCGGGCGGTGACGGATGGACTGGATGGCCAGGGCGAGGCGGTCGGGTCCTCCGGCATCGGGGGTGACGACGGCGAGGTGCTCCAGGACGGCGGCCCAGCGCCCGTCGGCGTGGCTCCCCGGGGCCCGGGCGCGGGCACCGTCGAGTTCGGCGTCGAAGCCGCCGGTGGTCAGGAACCGCAGCCGTCGCCCGTCCTCGAAGAGGGCGGCGGCGACGGAGGCGGCGACCTCCAGGGCCCGCTCGAAGTTGTCGCCCCGATGGGCGGCGCCCCGGGTGTCGAGCAGCACGGTGGCGACCTCGCCGACGCGCCGCTCGTCCTGGCGGAGCATCAGGTCGCCGGCCCGGGCGGTCGAGCGCCAGTGGACTCGGCGGAGGTCGTCGCCGACTTCGTACTCCCGCAGGGCGAAGAAGTCGTCACCCCTCGGCGCCCGGACGGGCTGGGCGGTCCCGAGGCGGGCCTCCCGGGTCGACGATGCAGGCAAGGCGAGGATCGGGTGGATCCGGGGGTGCACCGCCAGTCGGGCTGGCCCGGCCATCGGGAGACGCCGTTCGGCGAGCCCGAACGGGTCAGCGACGCTCAGCACGAGCGGGCCGACGGTGACCGCGCCCCGCCGCCCGGTCGGCAGGTCGTACCGGGCCTCCGCCATCGCCCCCGGCCCCAACGGCGGCACGAGGCATCCGCCCGGCGTCAGACCGGGAGGCCGGAGCGCCGGGTCGATCAGATCGGTGGCCACGGCCATGGCGGTCGTGGGGCGGGAGCCGGTGTTGGTGAAGCGGAGCCGGGCCTCGGCGACGGCTCCGACGCCGACCCGGCTCGGGGCCAGCCAGCGTTCTCCGCGGTAGGTCGGGGGCGCCCGTCCGACCACGAACAGCGCCACCGCCACCGCCGCGCCCGCCGCCGCGCCGAGGCCCGCCAACTCGACCGATGCCAGCAGCCGGGCCAGCCCGAGGAGCGCTCCGGCGGCCGCCACAACACCCCATCCCCGCCTCGTCAGCCCCGGCCGCAGCGCCGCCGCGGCCGGGGCCGCCGACCGGACCTCGGAGGCACGATCCCCCCGGCTGAGCCGGCCGGATCGCGCCTTCGACAGCCGAAATGTCACCGGTCGACGCCGGAGTAGCGCAGCAGGAAGACGCCGGGGTGGACGTTCTGCTCGTCGAGGGAGGTGCCGGCCACCACCAGCCGGCCGCCGGGATAGAGCGCCGCCGCCGCGCCATCGTCGTGGCCGGGCGTCACGTCGGTGCCGACCACGCCGCCGACGCCGAAGCCGGGATCGAGGCTCCCGTCGGGGTGGTAGCGGGCCAGGGCCACCTCCCGGGCGTCACCGACCAGCTCCTCGCCGACCAGGACGAGGCGCCCGTCGGCCAGTTGCACCATGGCGTGGGCGCCGCCGAGGTCGGGCCCGGCCTTGGAGACCCCGGCGGTGCCGAAGCTCGGGTCGGGCCGGCCGTCGGGGAGGTAGCGCAGGAGCGAGAACGTCGAACCGGAGGCGCCGGCCACGACGACGGTGCCACCGGGCCCGGAGGCGACGCCGGCCGGCCATTCGCCTGTCGAGCCGACGTCCGTCTGGACGACGCCATGGTCGCCGAACGTCGGGTCGAGGACGCCGTCGGGTGAATAGCGGGCGGTCCCGAAGTCGAACGGGCCGCCCGGCGTCCCGGCTTGGCCGGCGACGAGCAGCCGGCCGCCCGGCTCGGCGCCGAGAGCAAGGCCGTTGAGCAGCCCCTGGCCGGTCGTGGCGGTGCCGTTGTGGGCGGGGCCGAAGGTGGGGTCGAGTTGCCCGTCGGGGCGGTAGCGGGCCAGGCCGACGGCGTTCCCCGCCGCGCCCGCCGCCACGATCCGTCCGTCCCCCAGCAGCGCCAGAGCGTTGACCGCGTCGTTGGTCGAGGGGTCGAAGTCGGTCAGGGCCAACCCGTCGGAGTCGAAGGACGGGTCGGGCCGGCCGTCGGACAGATATCGCATGACGGCGAAGGCTGTCGTCCCCCCGCTCTGGGTACTGCCGCCCACGACGATCCGGCCGTCGGGCTGGACGGCCACCGCGGAGGCGCTCGACGATCCCAGCGCCACACCACCGGTCACGGCCCCCCGCAGCGGGGTGGACAGCGTGACCAGGTCGGTCCACACCCGGCCGCCGGTGCCGAACGAGGGGTCGAGCTTGCCGTCGGGCAGGAACCGGAGGAGCAGGAAGGCGTAGCCGTTGCGGGCCGGGGCGGCGGTCCCCACGACGACGACGGCGCCGTCGGGCTGCACGGCCTGGCCACCCGGCCATTCGCCGGCATCGGCCGGGGGCGGGATGATGACCTTGCCCCCCTGTCCGAACGCCGGATCGAGCGCGCCGGCGGCGCCGGACGGGCCCGCCGACGCCGACGGCGTCAGAGCGGCGAGGAGCGCGCCGAGGAGCGCCAGGGCCACGGCGGCGGGCCGTCGGGGCGGGCGGCGGCGCACCTCAGGAACCGCCGTCCACGAACAGGATCCCTCCGACCTGGAAGTGCAGCTCCCGGGCCGGTTCGCTCACGCAGTCGCCGGCGCCGGGCGACAGCCGGAAGGCGGCCGGGAACCGGCCGTCGAAGACCACTCCGGAGGGGCCGGCCCAGTAGAAGGACAGGATGCCGTCGACGTGCTGCGGCCCGGCGTCGGTGGGAATCGTGGCCGAGAAGTCGCCGGCGCCGGCACCGTCGGTGCAGTCGGCGCCGCCGGCGGGCCCGGGCCCGAACGCCCCGGACACGCCGTAGGTTCCGGGACCGGTCACGGTGTGGCCCCGAAGAGTCCCCCGACAGCTGATGACGCCCGTCTCGCCGCCGGAGGAGAACTGGCCGAACGACGACGTGCGGGAGATGGGCTGGTCGAGCCGGGCGACCCAGTCGGCGGTGCACAGCACCCCCTGCCCCGAGGGTGGCGAGGGCGGTTCCGGCCGCGGGACAGCTGGCCCTGGCACCCTGAAGAGCGCCACGGAGACGGCGAGTGTCGCCCACCCGAGGCCCACGGCCGGATCGTACCGCGTCGCTGGAAATTGGCTATTTCCGACGAAAATGAGCACTGGTTTCCGGCGAAAGCCACAATTAATGTGCCGGTCATGGCCATCGCAACGCGCCGCCTCCAGGGTCCAGTCGCACCACCGCTCACCCCGGGAGAGCGGCCCGCCGGCAGCTCGCGGCGGGCCCGGGGCCTCGACACCGTGGCGCCGCCGGGCCCCGACAGCCGGGAGGCGCAGCGCCGCGTCATGGAGGCGGCGCTCGAGGCCGGCGACCTCGCCACCACCGTGGCGGCCATCGCCGGGCTCACCCGCTCGGCGGTCGTCCTCCAGGATCCATTCCTCGCCGTGCTGGCCGCCGCACCGGACCCGGGTGCGGCCGATAGGGCCGGGACCCCGGCCGGATCTGGAGCGGACATCGCCCTCACCCGGTCCGGAGGGCCGCTGGTCCGCGACCTGCTGCGGACGGGCGAGGAGGGCCGGCCGTCGCTCGTCGAGCTACCCGGGCAGGGTTCCGACCCGGCCCGGCTCGTGGCCCGGATCACCGCCCGGGGCGAGGTGCTCGGCTTCCTTGTGGCGGCGGCGGTCGACCGGGCCGCCTACGCCACGCTGGAAGCGGCCGCCCCGGTCGTCGCGCTCCTGCTCCAGGCCGAGGAGCGGCTGTGCCGCCTCCTGGCCCGGGATCAGCAGGAGCTCTTCCTCGACCTGCTGGCCGGCCGCTCGACGGGCTGCCTGTTCATCCAGGGCCGCCGGCTCGGCCACGACCTCGAGCATCCCCACTGGCCGCTGGTCTTCACCACCCGGGCCGTAGGGCCGCCGGGGGTTGGGGCGGCGGGAGCCGGGCAGGCCGGCGACGTACCGGACCACGGTGCGGCGCCCGGGGCCGGACGGGCGGCGAGCCGGCTGGAACAGGTCGTGCGCGACGCCCTGCGGGACGGCCGATCGACGCCGGGGCCGGCGCCGGTCGTCGGCGTCGACGGCGACACCGTCGTCGTCTTCCTTCCCGACCACCCGGACCGCCCCGACGACCACCCGGCCGGTCTCGCCCGTCGTGTCCGGCGCCTGGCTTCACGCCGGGGCCTGACCACGGTGGCGGGCTGGGGCCCCCGCTGCGACCATCTCGCCTCGTTCGGCACCGGCGTGGCCCGGGCCCGGTGGGTGGTCGACGTGCTGGCCGGCATGCCGGGCGAACCCCCCGCCGCCGGCTACGACGATCTCGGGATCTACGCCCTCCTCTACGAGAAGCGGGACCGGGATCAGCTGTCCGACTTCGCCGACCGCTGGCTCGCCCCGCTCCGGGAGCATGGCGAGCTCACCGACACCCTCCGGGTGCTCCTGGAGACCGGCGGCCCGTCGGCCGCCGCCGCGGCACTGTTCGTGCACATCTCGACCCTCAAGTACCGGCTGCGCAAGATCGAGTCGATCCTCGGCGTCGACCTGTCCGACCCGGAGGTGTGCTTCAACCTCCGGCTGGCGTTCAAGATCGTGGCCGTGCAGGAGCGGCTCACCGGCAGCCCGGTTCCCGGGGTTGCGGGGTGAACGACACCGGGCTGCCCGGCGTCACCCTCGACGACCGGGAGCACGTCTGCGTCTTCCACCGCGGCCCGGAGGAGCGCGACACCGTCCTGGCCGCCTTCTTCGGCGCCGGCCTCGCCGCCGGCGACAAGTGCCTCTGCATCGCTGACGCCACTGACACCGAGGCGGTGGCTGCCCGGCTCGACCCCGACCATCGGCGCACGCTCCCCGACCAGCTGACCGTGCTGCCGGCCACGGCCTACCTGACCGACGGCCGGTTCGAGCCCGAGCGGGTCTACTCCCGGTGGCAGGCGATCATCGGCGGCTACGTCGAGCACGACGGGTACCGCCACGTCCGGGGGACGGGCGAGCTCAGTTGGTTCCTCCGCCACCACCGGGCCACTGGCGGGGACGGCACCGACGCCCTGCTGGAGTACGAGGCGCTGTGCAACGTGCTGGTGCGACGGCGGCCGGCGACCATCTTCTGCCTCTACGACCTCGACCTGCTCGACGCCGGGCTTCTGCCCGGGGTGCTCCACCATCACAGCGCCGCCCTCGCCGGGGGCACCTTGTTCCGGGGCTGGCGCGTCGAGGAGCGGCCCGGCGGCGCCAACGAGGCGCTGCTGCTGGCCAACCAGCTCCTGGCCGGGGCCAAGCGTCCCGCTGAGATCGACGAGCTCCTCACCGGCTTGCGCCGGGCCGTGCTCGACGCCGATCCCGCCGCCGGCGCGCACGCCGATCCGGAGGCGGACGCCGGTCCGGAGACGGAACGGTTCCTCCAGGCGCTGGACGGGCTGGCCGGCCCCCATCGCCGGGCCATCGAGCTCGAAGCCGAGCTGGCCAACCGCCCGCCGGCCGGTTCCGCTCATCCCGGGTCCGGCGATCCCGGCGCCGCCGAACTCGCCCGCGCCCTCCTCGAGGGGACCGCCGCCGGCCCCGGGGCCGCCGCCCGAGCCCGGGCCCTCGGTGTGGACCTCGACGACCCGCTGCGGGCCGTCGTCGTCCGTCCGGCGCCCGACAGCGACGGCTCCCCCCCGGAAGCGGCCGCGCCGACCAGCGCGACGGGCGCGACCGGGCTGACCAGCGCGAGAGGCGCGACCGGGCTGACCGGCGTCACCGGCACCACCGGCGTGACGGGCACCACCGGCGTGACGGGCACCACCGGCACCACCGGCATGACCGGCACCACCGGCGTCAGTGCGGGACTCGCCGAGCTTGGCGTGAAGCTGGTCGCGGTCCGGCCGGGCGAGATCGCCTTTCTGGCTGGCGACGGCGACCCCGTCGAGGCCGTGGTGGCCGGCCTGGAGGCGGCGGGCCGGTTCGTCGGAGTCGGTCGGGCCCACACCGGCGCCGCCGGGGCGGCCCGCTCCTACGTCGAGGCCCGCCAGGCGGCGGACTTCGCCGCCGCCCTCCGCCGACCCGTCCTCCG